>CALXKA010000022.1 GCA_944388765.1 uncultured Clostridia bacterium | reverse complement strand
GATGGAAAGAAAACAGTTGCTCAAAGAATAGTTTATGATGCATTTGATATCATAAAAGAAAAAGAAGGAAAAAATCCATTAGAGGTTTTCGAAGCAGCATTAGAAAATGTTATGCCAGTTCTTGAAGTTAAAGCAAGAAGAGTTGGTGGAGCAACATATCAAGTTCCATTAGAAATTAGACCAGAAAGAAGACAAACATTAGGTCTAAGATGGTTAGTAACATATGCAAGAAATAGACATGAAAAAACTATGGCTGAGAAATTGGCTGGTGAAATTATGGATGCAGTAGCTGGAAACGGTGGAGCATTCAAGAAGAAAGAAGATACACATAGAATGGCAGAAGCTAATAAAGCTTTCGCACATTATAAATGGTAATAAAACGAAAGGGGGAAATATAAAAGATGGCAGGAAGAGCATACCCACTAGAAAGAACTAGAAATATAGGAATAATGGCACATATAGATGCCGGAAAAACAACAACAACAGAAAGAATTTTATTTTATACAGGAAAAACACATAAAATAGGGGAAGTTCACGAAGGTGCTGCTACAATGGACTGGATGGAACAAGAACAAGAAAGAGGTATAACAATTACATCTGCTGCTACAACTTGTTTCTGGAACAATAATAGAATTAATATTATTGATACTCCTGGACACGTTGACTTTACAGTAGAAGTTCAAAGATCTCTTAGAGTTCTTGATGGTGCAGTTACAGTTTTAGCTGCAAAAGGTGGAGTTCAACCACAAACAGAAACAGTTTGGAGACAAGCTGATAAATATCAAGTTCCAAGAATGGTATATGTTAATAAAATGGACATAACAGGAGCTAACTTTATGCTTTGTGTAGATCAATTAAAAAATAGATTAAAAGCAAATGCAGTTCCAGTTCAATTACCAATTGGGGCAGAAGACAATTTCAAAGGAATTGTTGATTTAATTAAAATGAGAGCATTTATTCATAAAGATGATTTAGGAAGAGAAATAGAAGAAACTGATATTCCTGATGATATGAAAGATTTAGCAAAAGAATATCATGATAAAATGGTAGAATCTGTTGCTGAACAAGATGAAGAATTAATGATGAAATATTTAGAAGGTGAAGAACTAACAGAGGAAGAAATCAAAAAAGGTTTACGTGCTGGAACAATTGCAAACACAATAGTACCAGTTACATGTGGTTCTTCATACAAAAATAAAGGTGTTCAAGAATTATTAAATGCAATAGTTGACTATATGCCATCACCATTAGATATACCACATATCAAAGGTGTTGATGAAGATGGTAATGAAGTTGAAAGAAAAACTGATGATAATGAACCATTTGCAGCATTAGCATTTAAAATTGCAACAGACCCATTTGTTGGTAAATTATGCTTTTTCAGAGTATATTCAGGAACATTAGAATCAGGATCAACAGTATTAAATTCTAACAAAAACAAAAAAGAAAGAATTGGAAGAATTCTTCAAATGCATTCTAATCACAGAGAGGATATTGATAAAGTATATGCAGGAGATATTGCAGCAGCTGTTGGTATTAAAGAAGTAACAACAGGTGATACTTTATGTGATATAAATCATCCTGTAATATTAGAATCAATGGAATTCCCAGAACCAGTTATAGATGTAGCTATTGAACCAAAAGATAAAGTAGCACAAGAAAAAATGGGAATTGCATTAGCAAAACTAGCAGAAGAAGACCCAACATTTAAAGCATATACAAATCATGAAACAGGTCAAACAATTATTGCTGGTATGGGAGAATTACACTTAGATATTATTGTTGATAGATTAAAAAGAGAATTTAAAGTTGAATGTAATGTGGGTAAACCACAAGTTGCTTACAAAGAAACAATTAGAAACAAAGTAAAAGTTCAAGGTAAATTTATCCGTCAATCTGGTGGTAAAGGACAATATGGTGATGTTTGGTTTGAAATGGAACCATTAGAACCAGGTAAAGGAATTGAATTCGAAAGCAAGATTGTAGGAGGAGCAGTTCCAAAAGAATATATTAAACCAATTGAACAAGGTATGAGAGAAGCTGCTGAAAGCGGTATCTTAGCTGGATATCCAGTTATCGACTTCAAATGTACATTAGTTGATGGTTCATATCATGAAGTTGACTCATCAGAAATGGCCTTCAAAATTGCTGCATCAATGGCATTTAAAGAAGGTTGTAAACAAGCTAAATCAGTTATCTTAGAACCTATTATGAAGGTTGAAATAACAGTTCCAGAAGAATATATGGGAGATGTTATTGGAGATGTTAATGCTAGACGTGGAAGAATGGAAGGTATGGAAGGTAATGATGGAATGCAAGATATCCATGCATTTGTACCACTTTCAGAAATGTTTGGTTATGCAACTGATTTACGTTCTAAGACACAAGGTAGAGGTACTTATACAATGGAACCATCTCACTATGAAGAAGTACCAAAATCTGTATTAGACAATATTATTGCATCACGTGCTAAAAATGTTTAAAATCAAACTAAAAAGACTTGATTTTTTACTAGAAATGTTATAAAATGCTTATGCAAAATATTATTACGTTATTAAATTTAAAATTATATAAAGAGACTAGGGAAGATATAACTCTATCCCTTACTCATATTAAAAGGAGGAATTAAACAATGGCAAAAGCAAAATTTGAAAGAACAAAACCACATGTTAACATTGGTACAATTGGTCACGTAGACCACGGAAAAACAACAACAACAGCAGCTATTACAAAATATTTATCATTATTAGGTAGAGCTCAATACGAAGCATATGATCAAATAGACGGAGCACCAGAAGAAAAAGCAAGAGGAATCACAATCAACACAGCTCACGTAGAATATGAAACAGAACAAAGACATTATGCACACGTTGACTGCCCTGGACATGCTGACTATGTTAAAAACATGATTACAGGTGCTGCTCAAATGGATGGTGCAGTATTAGTTGTATCAGCAGCTGATGGACCTATGCCACAAACAAGAGAACACATTCTATTAGCTAGACAAGTTGGTGTTAAATACATCGTTGTTTACTTAAATAAATGTGATATGGTAGATGATCCAGAATTATTAGAATTAGTTGAAATGGAAGTTAGAGACTTATTAACAGAATATGATTTCCCAGGAGATGAAATTCCAATTATAAAAGGATCTTCATTAAAAGTTCTAGAAAGTACATCTACAGATCCTAATGATCCTGTATATGCACCTATGAAAGAATTAATGGAAGCAATTGATAGCTATATCCCAACACCAGAAAGACCAGTAGATCAACCATTCTTAATGCCAGTTGAAGACGTATTCACAATTACAGGACGTGGAACAGTTGCAACAGGTAGAGTAGAAAGAGGAACAGTTAAAGTTTCAGACGAAGTTGAAATTATTGGTTTATCAACAGAAAGAAAGAAAACTGTTGTTACAGGTGTAGAAATGTTCAGAAAATTATTAGATCAAGCAGAAGCAGGAGATAATATCGGAGCATTATTAAGAGGAATTGATAGAAAAGAAATTGAAAGAGGTCAAGTTCTTGCAAAACCAGGAACAATTAATCCACATACAAAATTCACATCAGAAGTTTATGTATTAACAAAAGAAGAAGGTGGAAGACATACACCATTCTTCAATGGATATAGACCACAATTCTATTTCAGAACAACAGACGTTACAGGTGTTATCGAATTACCTGCTGGAACAGAAATGGTTATGCCAGGAGATAACGTATCAATGACAATCGAATTAATTACACCTATCGCTATTGAAAAAGGATTAAGATTTGCTATCCGTGAAGGTGGTAGAACAGTTGGTTCAGGAGTTGTTTCTGATATATTAGCATAGTTAAAGATTAAATTTTTATAAAGGACTAGAATTAAGTAAAATTAATTTCTAGTTCTTTTTTACTTGTAGATGAGCATTAGGATAATGCTTATTATTGAAATGAATCTTTGGATAACTAAGTTTACTTATTTTATAGTATATGTTATAATATATGTAATAAATATTGTAGGGAGGTAAAGTATGAATTTACGGAAATTCATAGAGAAGACAAGGAAAAAGTGTACTCGATTCGAACGAGAAGAGAAAGGAAGTACTTTCATTGAAAGAGGGTACAACGAGAACGGAGAGGAAATATTCTTCTTAGAAGTAAAAGACGGTAAAGAATTCCATTGGAAATTTCCGCTATGTCGAAGAAAAAAATAACTCCCAGAAAGAGAAGTTGACTAGCTAAGAGTTTAGATAGCTAACTTCTCTTTTTCTTAGTTGATGTCAAAATAATTTAAAATTGAAGTCTAAAATCTTTATATGCATAGTATAATTTTAAAAAAATACTTGCTTTTTTCTAAAAACAATAATAAAATATTGATGTTAATTATATAATTAAAAAAGGACGATTTGGAGGAATTGAAAGTGAAAATAGTACTAGATGCAATGGGAGGAGATAATGCACCAGATGCAAATATAAAGGGAGCAGTAAATGCAATAAATAAAATAAAGGCGGAAGTAATACTAGTAGGAAAAGAAGATGTAATAAGAAGTAAAGTAAAAGAATTTTATGGTAAAGAAATAGAAGAAATTTCAGATAGACTAAAAATAAAAAATGCAACTGAAACAATAGAAATGGAAGATACACCAACTGTTGCAATAAAACATAAAAAAGACTCATCAATGGTTGTTGGATTTAAAATGTTAAAAGAAGATGAAGGAGATGTGTTTATTTCAGCAGGGAACTCAGGAGCTTTGTTAACAGGAGCAACATTGATTGTTGGAAGAATAAAAGGAATAGATAGACCGGCACTTGCTGGAATTTTACCAGCATATAAAAGTCAGTTATTGTTAATTGACGCTGGATCTAATACAAATTGTAAACCAATAAATTTATTACAATTTGCACAAATGTCTAGTATATATCTAAGAAATACATATGGAATAGAAAGACCTGCAATTGGATTGTTAAATATAGGGACAGAGGAGACAAAAGGAAATGAACTAGTTCGCGAAAGTTACAAATTACTAAAAGAAAAATCAGAAGAATTAGACATAAATTTTGTAGGAAATGTTGAAGGAAGAGATGCTTTTTCTGGAAAAATAGATGCAATAGTAACAGATGGATTTACAGGAAACGTATTTTTAAAAACAACAGAAGGATTAGGAAAATTTGTAAAAAGAACATTAACAGAAAGTTTAACAAAAGGAATATTGACAAAAATAGCGGCAATTCCTGCATTACCAGCAATAAAAAGATTTTCAAAGAAAATGGACTATAAGTCATATGGAGGAGCTTTATTTTTAGGAGTAAAGAAGCCAGTTGTAAAAGCTCATGGAAGCAGTGATGCATTGTTATTTGAGTACACACTAATTCAAGCAGAAAAGTTTGTTGAAAATAAGGCAGTAGATAGGATGATTGAAGAATTCAACAAACAAAAAGAAAAACAAGAAAGTAATTAAATATTTTTCCAAAAATATTGATAAATATATATGTTTCTTGACTTAGTAGTACAAAATAAAAATATTTTAATAATTTACTTGACAAATGTAAAAACATATAATATAAATGAAATATGAATTGAGCAGTATAAACTTGAGAGGAGGTGAACTCGGAGTTATGAGTTCAGAAGAAATTTTAGAAAAAGTAAAAGGAATTATTGTAGAACAATTAGGTGTTGCAGATACAGCTGTAACAATGGAAGCATCTTTTATAGATGATTTAGGTGCTGATTCATTAGATATTGTTGAATTAGTAATGGCATTAGAAGAAGAATTTGATATAGAAATTCCTGATAGTGATGCTGAAAAAGTTGTTACAGTAGGAGATGTAGTAGACTACATCAAAGAAAATGTAAAATAGTTATAAAATTTGAAAATAATTTTAAGACTAAACAAACTATAAAGAAAGTTTATTTAGTCTTTTTTATATTGTCAAGATAAGCTATTTTCTAAAATAGATGAATAATTAGTAAAGAAAAAATTTAAATAGTAGAAAATATCTTTCTTTTTGATATAAGAAGAAGTAATGATATTTAGAGTTACAATTTCTTCATTTTCTGAGGTTAAAGTTAAAGTCCCTAATATAGTGTCAGAATTAATAGGTGCTTCTAAATCTGGATATATTGATATATAACTATCTATGTTATTAGCAGAATTTTTATTAATAGATATGATAGGATTTTCTAGTAAATTTAAGGATAATTCTGGTAAAGAAGAAGATTTATCAATATATATTTTTTCGATATTATCTTTTTTCCAATTTTCAAAAGCTTTATTTGCGATATCATTTGCATTTATATATGTATAATTTTTAAATGCAAATTCTATTAATTTTATACTATCTTGTGTCCTGAATTTTTTAGTATCTGCCCCTAAAACAACACAAATTATATCCATGTCGTTTCTTTTACAAGCGGTAACAAGACATCTATTAGCACCATTTGTAAATCCAGTTTTTATTCCATATATTCCATTTAGATTTCCAAGTAGTTCATTTGTATTTGATAGATTTTTAGGATAACCATTTATAGTTACAGTGTAGCTTTTTGTTGCAACTATCTTTGAAAATGTTTCATTCTTTAATGCATAATCAGATAATACAGCCAATTCGTATGCAGTAGTATAATGTCCATCAGAATCAAGACCGTGAGGAGATTCATAATGTGTGTTAGAAAGGGATAATTCGGATGCTTTTTTATTCATTAAATTTGCAAATCCTTCAATATTTCCACCAACATGTTCAGCTAAACATACAGCAGCATCATTTCCCGATACTAGCATAAGACCATATAAAAGATCATGGACTGTAATTTTATCTCCTGCTTTTAAGCCAAGTCTGGATCCACCAGTGGAAGCAGCTTTTTTTGATACTTCTACTGTATCTTTTAGATTACTATTTTCAATTACTATTATTGCAGTCATTATTTTGGTAGTTGAAGCCATCTTTACTTGTGAGTTTTCATTTTTTCCATATAAAATCATATGTGAATTTCTATCAAAAACAACACATGAACGAGAATTAATTGATGAAGGTAAAAGTGTATTATCTGTTTTTGAGATTGCTTCTGATATTTCAGAATCTACATCAATAGTGATGTTGTTTTCAATATAATCATCAGCAAAACTTATATAAAATGTAGATGAAGTGAATAAAAAAATTATTAATATAGTAAAGTTTTTTAATAAAAAGTTTTTCATAATAAAATACCTCTATATATTATATAAAGAAATTGAGAAAATATGATTTTAAAAAATGTTATATATAAATTCCTGAAAACCTTACGAAAATAGGAAATAGAAAGAATAATTTACGTAAAGTATTGCTTTTGAAGTAAAAATGTAATATAATTGTAATGTAAGAGAGTATTTTTTATAACTTTTAAAAAACATATATCCGTAAGGCTTAGAAAACAGATGGAATTGCTATGATAAAAATGGAAGAAAAGCCTATTGACTAAACTAAAAAAAAGTGTAAAATATACAATAGGATGTATATTATTAATAAGTAAGGAGAGAATGTAATGAAAACAAAAAAGGGGCTATTATTAGGACTATTAATTGTAATTTCTGTGATATGTATTTTGATGCAATCAAATGCAGTTTATGCACAAGATGCAACAACACCATTATATTTAGGTATTACAGAATTGAAAATGGATAGTAATATGGGATATGCAATAGGTGATCCTGGTACAGGAGGTACTTCAAGTACTGCTGCAAAAATATGGAATATTGTTAAATACAGTACAGAGACATCTAATGATCCAACAGAAGCTGATATATATTGTTTGAAAGCAGGAGTTGGGTTTAATAATGTTCATAAAAGAGCTACTTATGATGTATTTTATAATATGAAGACTGAAAAAACAGCTATTGGAGAACAAAACGAAATATTAAGAAAATTAGTTGAAGGTAAAATACAATTAGATGATGGCACAACGATTAATCAGTATAGTGCTATATTAGCCATGTTAGATTTGTTTTACTATGATAAAACTTCTGATGTTTCAGATAAAACAGCTTTATTACAAGCAGCTGGTATACGTGAATTAGGAAATGAATATGACCTAACAAATGATGATATAGAAGCTGTTCAACAAGCAGCATTATGGTATTTTACAAACTATGGTGAAGAAAATAACAAATATGATAAAACACAAAGTAGTGGATGGCTTAACTATACTACTGATGGAAATATATATACAAGCTTATCTGATTATGAAATTGGTACAAGAGTAGGTGCTGAAAGACAAAGAAAAGCAGAAGAATTATATAAGTATTTAATTAATACAGCAAAAGCAAATGCTCCTATATATGATAATTTAACAGAACAAACAAATCCACCTGCAAAAGTAAATACTACTGAGTTAAATTATGAAGTAGATGGAAATAATTATGTTATAGGGCCTATTAATATAACAGAAACTGAAAATAACTCTATTTTGTATACAATAGATTTTGTAGTTGAAGCAACTAGTGGAGAAATATCAAATTATAAATTATTAAATGCTAATAAAGAGGAAGTTTCACAAGGCACTACTGTAAAAGATTTAGTAGGAAGTGATTTCTATATTTCTGTTCCTAATACAGAAAATATAGAAGATGTTAGTGTTAGTATAAATATAAATTATTCTAATACAAAATTAACTTTATGGGCATCTAATACAAATGATCAAGAACAACCAGTTGTTATACCAGAAAAAGAAAATGTATCAATACCTGTAAAATTAACAACAGGAAAACAATTTGATTTAGCATTAAGAAAATATATAACAAAAATAAATGGAACAGAATTAACAGACCAAAATGTAAGAATACCAGATATAGATGAATCAACATTATCAACAGGAACAACAGCAACTTATAAGCATAAAAAGGATCCAGTAGTTATAGAAACAGGCGATGTTGTAACTTATGAAATTACAATATATAATGAGGGAGAAAAGGCTGGTAGAGCTACAAAAGTAGTAGATCAATTACCAACAGGACTAGAATTTTCAAGAGTTGTAAGAGGAAATTTTGAATTAGGAAGTTATGATGAAGCAACAAATAGATTAACTTTAAATAGAGTAGCAACAAATACAGATAATCTAGATGCATATACAGAAGGAAACTTAGATAGAGAAACAATAGAAATTGAATGTACTGTTACAGCAACACCTGACAACCAAGAGTCAAAAATATTAACAAATGTTGCATGGATTTCAGAAGAATATAATGCAGTAGATGATGTGACAATAACAGATCAAGTAGGTGCTGATAGAGATTCAGAACCATCAACAACACCAAATGTTAATAAAGACAATATGGAAGACTATACAGGAAATGGAAATAAAGAAGATCTAACAGATTCAGAATATTATTATAAAGGTGAACAAGATGATGATGACTTTGAAAAGTTAGTTTTATTACCAGAGGCATTTGACTTAAAACTAATTAAGAGGATAGAAGCGGTAAATGACCAAAATGTACCAGAAAGAATTGAAAGTATAGATGTAAGTGACTTAAATAGAGTTGATGCAAATGGAAATATTATTGCAACAACAGCAGAGTACAATTTAAATAAAGAACCAGTAGGTGTTAAAAAAGGTGATATAGTTACATATACATTTAGGGTATATAATGAAGGAACAATAGATGGTTATGCACAAGAAATAACAGAAGATGTTCCAGAAGGTTTAGAATTCTTATGGTCTGAAAAAACAGACGAAGAATTACAAGCTGATGAAACATTAACAGAGGCAGAAAAAGAAGCTATTGAATTTAACCAAAACTACTTATGGGGAGATTTTGTATATGATGAAGCAGGAGAAAAAATAGTACAAATCTCAACAGATTATTTATCAAAAGAAAATGAAGGAACACCAGGAAGTAATTTAATTGAAGCTTTTGGTAAAAATGATGGAACAAAAACAGAAGATGATTTATTATATAAAGAAGTGTCAGTTAAATTCAAAGTTGTAGCAGATAATATTGCTGGAACTACAATAAGAAATGAAGCTGCAATATCAGAAGATTGTAATGAAAACGGAGATCCAGTAGATGATAGAGATTCTGATACAGAAGATTGGAAAGAACATCCAGATCACGAAGATGATGAAGATCATGATTATGTTGTATTACAATCATTTGACTTAGCATTAAGAAAATTTATAGTAGCAGTAAGTGATGATGAAACAATTGATGAAGATGAATATTTAAGAAATAATGATGGATCATATACAAGAGCACCAGTTGTTGATACATCAAGATTAAATACAGAAGATGAAAATGGAAACTTAATTACAACAGCTATATATAACCAAACAAAAGAACCTGTGCTGGTACAACCAAATGATATAGTTATATACATGTTAAGAGTATATAATGAGGGAGATATTGATGGTTATGCAGCTGAAATAAAAGACCATTTACCACCATATTTAGAATATGTAGATAGTGAATTTAATGATCAATATGGATGGAAAGTTAGTGAAGATGGAAGAACATTAACAACTAGATATTTAGAAGATTCTATTATAAATAAAGCTGAAACAAATGAAGACGGTGAAATAGTATTATCATATAAAGAAGTACCTGTAATGTGTAGAGTTATAGAAAGTGCTCCAACAAGTGAGAAAATAACAAATATTGCAGATATTACAGAATATTTAGATGATAATAAAGAAGAGACAACAGATAGAGATTCTCAAAGTGATAATGTAAATCTTCCAAATGATGAAGACTTACCTGGATATAAAGATGATGAAACAGGAAGCTATATACCAGGACAACAAGATGATGATGACTTTGAAAAAGTAGTAATTAAAGTATTTGATTTAGCATTAAGAAAATGGGTAACACAAGCAATTGTAATAGAAAATGGACAACAAACAGTAACTGAAACAGGACATGGACCATATGATGATCCAGAAGAAATTGTAAAAGTAGAATTACATAGAAAACATATAAATGATGTGGTTGTAAAATTTAGATACAAAATAAGAGTAACAAATGAAGGAGATATAGCAGGATATGTAAAAGAAATAACTGATTATGTACCAGAAGGATTAAGATTTGTTGCAGAAGATAATCCAGGATGGACAGATGAAGGAAATAATGTTATTTCAACAAGATTGACAGAGGATGTTTTATTACAACCAGGAGAGTATACAGAAGTAGAAGTTGTTCTAACATGGATAAATAATGAAAATAACATGGGAGTTATGACAAATACAGCAGAAATCTCAGAAGATGATAATGAATATGATATACCAGACAGAGACTCAACACCAGATAACCAAAAAGAAGGAGAAGACGATATAGATGATGCACCAGTAATGTTATCAGTTAGTACAGGTAGAGCAACAACATACTTTATGTTAGGAGGAATAGTACTACTTACAATAGCAGGAGGAATAATACTAATTAAGAAATTTGTAATATAGTATTGAAATGTAATTAGACTTTAATAAAGATAAAAACAGTATAATTATTCTAGTAATAATTATACTGTTTTTTTTAGAGATTTAACCTAAACTAAATTTATTTACATTCAGGTTTCTCAAAGCAGTCATCTTTTTTGTCACAGTCATCTTTATCATGTTCTTTTTTATCACAGATATCAATTTTACCGTCTATAAAGCAGTCACATTTATCATGTTTATCACCTTTTAGACATTTTCCTTCATGATGACATTTTGCACATATTTTCATTTTATTAGTATCATTTACCCAAATTTGTATAGCATAAGCTTTTCCAGGACAAAGAGGACCAAATACGAATTCACCTTCTTTATCTGTGAAAGTATGACCAATAGGTCTTCTTTCTTCTTTACCATGTTCACAAACTACTTCAACTAATTTAACAACTGCATCACATACTGGTTCTTTAAAACAATTTTTTACAACACCATAAATAACATCACGATTATCTTCTGGTAAAGTAATATCTAGATCAAATTGTTTACCTCCTGAAATAACACCATCGATATCTAAAATAGGGCAACAGTGTTTGTTTTCATTCATTTCCATATTAAAACTTCCTTTCATATAATAAATAGCAATAATAATATTACTTAATATATAATATGCAAAAAAAGTAGAAGGTTGAAAAATAATGTCTAGAAATTTTATAAAAAATAAATTATAATAAAATAAATAAGATTATGGAGGAAAGATGAATAAAAAAAGCATAATAATAGTTTGTGTAGAATTATTAATATTAGTACTATTAATTATAATAGTAAATAGCAATTTAATTACTTATGTACCAAAATGCTGGATTTATCAATCAACAGGAATACTGTGCCCTGCATGTGGTGGAACAACATGTGTTGTTAATTTCTTACAAGGAAATTTTAAAGTAGCATTTTTTTCACACATTGTGTTTTTTGTAACTATTGTTTATTTATTAATATGTAATATAGTATATATAATAAACTTAAATAAAAAGAAAAAAATAGCAACTTGGATATATCCAAAATATTGGTATGCAATAATTTTTGTAATAATTCTTGTTATTTATACTATTATTAGAAATATGTTGTAAAATTTTTAACAATATAGTATAATTGAAATATAAGAATGCAAATTAAATTTGCAAGTTAGGAGGAGATGTTTATGGAAGATAATAAAGATGATATCATAGAAGTGGAAAAAGTAGAAGAAACAAAAAATGAACCAACATCTAAACCAGAACCAAAGATAGAAGAAAAAAAAGAAAAACCAAAAGTGGAAGTAATAAGAGAAGAACCTGTAAAAGATAAGAAAGGTTTTGCTATTGCAGCATTAGTATTAGGAATTATTGCAATTGTACTTTGCTGTATTTGGTATGTATCTATACCATGTGGAATTCTTGCAATAATATTTGGTATCTTAGGTATTAAGTCATCTAAAAAAGGAATGTCAATAGCAGGATTAGTTACAGGAGCTATTGGATTAATAGTTTCAATAATAATATTTTTTGCATTAGTAATAATAGGAATGGCAGTTGGAATTACAGAAGGACTTAATGGTACAGATTTTGATAATAATTTTTATGATAGATACGAATATAATAGAGATTTATTTGAGTAGAGTAAAAATCAAAGTGCACCTTAATATTAAACAATATTTGTTTAATATTTAAGGTGCTTTTTTAATATAAAATTTTGTAAAAATCGTAACAAAACATAAATTTAATTGTATAAGAAATGAAAATAGAGATAGATATAACATCAAAAGGAGAGTAGAATGTCAATAGAAAAACTAACAGATAAAGAATTATATAGAAAATATTTAGATGGGGATCAAAAATCATTTGAAGAGTTAGTATTAAGATATAAAAATCAAATAATATTTTTTATTTCCCGTTATACAAAGAATACAGCAGTTGCAGAAGATATATCACAAGATGTTTTTGTGTATTTACTTTTAAATAAAGAACAATATAATTTTCAATATTCTTTTAAAACATATATTTTTATGATAGCAAAGTGTAGAGCAATAAATTATATAAAAAAAGAAAAGAAAATAGTAAATATAAATGAATTAGACAATCTGGCTATATGTGATAAAGAATTGGAAGAGGTAATATATAAAAAAGAAAAAGAAAGAAAAATAAAAATAGCTATGAATCAGTTAAAACCAGACTATCAGGTAGTAATATATTTAACAACTTTTGAAGGAATGAAATATAAAGAAGTTGCTAAAATAATGAATAAAAATATTGGTCAAATAAAATCCATGCTAAATAGAGCAAGAAAGAAATTGAAAAAAATATTAGAGGAGGAAATATATTATGAAAAATAATGTGCAATATATTGAAGAGATATATCAAAAGAAAAGTGAAATAGAAAATAAGAAAAATCATAATGATTTTTATAATAAAACTTTTAAAACTAATAAATTAATTCCTATAAAAATGGTTGCAACATTTATATTAACAATTGGAATTACAATAGGAATAGGTTATGCAAGTGTTATAACATATCAAAAAATATGGAAAGAACCACAGGAATATAGAGTAAATATTAAAAGCAAAGAAGGATATTATATAGTAGAAAAAACACAAGAAGATATAGAAGAGGAATTAAAAAATTGTATAAGTAAAGAACAAGCTATACAAAAAGCACAAGAAGTATTAAAAAGGTTTAATATGGATGAGAAAGCAGATATAGCAAATATACTAATAGATTCAACAGGAGCGGATAAAACTTGGAATATATATGCAGGTGCGGCATCAATAGTAGTAGATGCACAAACAGGTGAATTTAGAAGTTTAAGTATACCAACAACAGGAAGAAATATTAAAGGGCGTTCCACAAAAGAAGAAGCTTTGCAAGTAGCAAATGATATTTTATATAAATACCGGAAAGATGCACAAAATTATGAAATTGTAAAGTTAAATAATAATATGGGTACAGAAGAAGATTCATATATTTGGTATGCGACATTTGAAAAAAAATATGATAAATTATATAATCATTATGAATTTATAAATATAGGTTGGATACCAGGAACAAATGAAATATATCAATATGTCATAGAAAATAAAAAATATGAAAATAATCCAGAAGAAATAACAAAAGATGATGCAATTAGAGTGGCTGTCCAAAAAGACAAAGAAATAGAACCAGATGCACAAATTAAAGAAATTAAGGCAGATATAAGAATAGAAAAGATGAATAGTGATGCATATGTAAGAGATAAATATAAGGATAAATATTATGAACAAAAAATAATATCAGATGAAGCAGAAAAAATATATTATGTAACAGAAGATAGAGTAAGAAAGGTATGGGTAGTGACATTAGAATATGATGATATTTATAATAAAGTTTTATACTATACATATTATATTGATGCAACAACAGGAGAAATAATAGGTGGATTAGATTCTGATTATTTTGAAATAGAAAGTGAAATTGATGAAAATAATTATATAGAAAACGGAGAATTAAATTAAAATAATAAAAGGAGTATTGTTATAGTTATATGACAAAAAATAAGGTATTAGTTGTAGTAATAGGGATAGTAATTATGATTGCAGTGGTAATGGTATATTTCTTTAAAGGCCAAAAGAAAAACCTAATAGAAACCAGTTATTTACAAGATAATTTACAAATCTCAAATAAAGATAAATTTAATAATATAGCAAAAGCAGGTGAACTGGATTGGAAAATTAGATTGGTAAATGAAAAAAATCCATTACCAGAAGATTTTAGTGTGGAACTTGCGAATATTGATAATACTAGAAAATTTGATAAAAGAGCAATTAAGTATTTAAAAGAAATGTTAGAAGATATGAAAAAACAAAGTATAACAAATATTTGGATACAGTCTGCATATAGAAATATTGAATATCAAAGAGTATTATATCAAAAAAGTATAAATAGATATTTAAAAATAGGAAAAAGCCAAGAAGAATCAGAAGAATTAACAAAAAAATATATAAATAAGCCAGGGACTAGTGAGCATAATTTGGGACTAGCTGTTGATTTTAATGAGGTAGATGAAGGGTTTGAAAATACAAAGGCATATAAGTGGTTACAAGAAAATGCAAGTATATATGGATTTATATTAAGATATCCAAAAGATAAAGAAGAAATAACTGGGATTGAATATGAACCATGGCATTGGAGATATGTTGGACAAGAACATGCAAAAAAGATGAATGAGGAGAGTTTATGTTTAGAAGAATACTTGCAAAAATATGATAACAATAAGTAATAGATAATTAAAACAATAAAGTAATTTTTCTTCAAGAGAGGAAAGTTAAAGTTGGTACTAAAGTTAAGGTTTTCCGATTGATTTTAGGAAAAATTTTTGATAATTAAATGTAAATTGATTGACAAAAGAACAAAAGTTTGATAATATGCAACAAAAAACGAGAGAATTTTAACTATTGAAGACTTCAATAGAAGGAGGCAATTTATTTGGATAATAATATAATTAATGATAACCTAATTGGAAATGAAAACAATATTGTATTTTATACTGATGAAGAAAATAATGTTAATGTTGAAGTTATATTGCACAATGAAAATGTTTGGCTCAATATTGATTCTTTAACCAAATTATTTAAAATTGACAGAACGGGTATAACTAGACATATAAATAATATTTATAAAGATGAAGAATTGGAGGAAGATAGCACATGTGCAAAAATTGCACATATGGGTAATAACAATAAGCAACAATATATTACAAAATATTATAATTTAGATATGATAATATCAATAGGATTTAGAGTAAATTCAAAACCAGCTATTAAATTTAGAACATGGGCAAATAAGATTATCAAAGAATATATGATTAAAGGTTTTGCATTAAATGATGACAGATTTATCAATGGTAATAAATTTGATACTAGATATTTTGATGAATTATTAGAACGCATAAAAACTATTAGAGTGAGTGAAAGAATGTCTTATCAAAAAATTATGGATTTATTTATAGTGACAGCAGTTGATTATAATAAAGATTCAGAAGAAGCATATACTTTTTTCAAAATTATACAAAATAAGTTACATTATGCAATAACAGGAAAAACTGCTGCCGAATTAATTTTTGAAAGAGTAGATTCAGAGAAAGCTCATATGGGACTAACTTCATGGAAGAACTCACCAGATGGACTAATCTACAAATATGATGTGGGTATTGCTAAGAACTATTTACAAAAAGAAGAACTAGAAAAACTAAATGATTTAACTAATTTATTTTTAGATGTAGCAGAAACAGAAGCAAAAGAGCAAAAAACAATGACAATGAGCAAATGGATAGAAGTGGCAGATGATTTATTA
Source organism: uncultured Clostridia bacterium (assembly GCA_944388765.1). Classification (GTDB taxonomy): domain Bacteria; phylum Bacillota; class Clostridia; order TANB77; family CAG-508; genus CAG-269. The sequence goes on along the minus strand of CALXKA010000022.1, from coordinate 4,712 downwards.
AAATATAGAAAGAAAAATATTTTAAAAGATGCAGGAAAAATATCACATAAACAGGCAACTCAAAAAGCAAATGAAGAATATGAAAAATTTAGAATTAAGCAAGATAAAGAATATATTTCTAGTATGGATCAAATGCTTAATAAATACTTAAAAGAGAGTAAATGAAGAAGATAATTTATTAAGAATATGATAGAATATGAGGTGAGAGTATGTTACATAGTTTTAGATATACTTATAATAAATTGGTTAGAGATAAAATTCCTGAAGATATTGATAGTGAACAAGGTAGAAAATGTAAATATAGAATTCTTGATGATACAGAATATTTAAAAGAATTAAATAGAAAAGTTTTAGAAGAGGCTAATGAGTTTATAGAAGAAAATAGTATTGAAGAACTTGGAGACTTAATGGAAGTTATAAATGCTATAATGAAATTAAAGGGTTACAATATGAAAAAGGTAGAAGAAGTAATGAAAGTCAAAGAAGAAAAGAAAGGTGCATTTAATAACAAAATTTTTTTAGAATATGTTGATGAAGAAAAAAGAAATTTAGAAGAAGAAAAAGAATTGAAAAAAGATTTTAGAGAAGGATAGTTAGAGAAGTTAAATATGAAATTAGGTATAATAACAGATATACACAGTAACATTATTGCACTGAATGAAGTATTAAAAGAATTTAAAAAAATAAAAATTGATAAAATAATTTGTTGTGGAGATATAATAGGAATAGAACCAAATCCAGAAGAAGTAATACAAGCACTAATGCAGTTTAATGATAAGTTAATAGCAGTTAGGGGAAATCATGAGAAATATTTATTAGATGGATTACCAGTAAATGTGCATGATGATAAAAGAAATATGAGTTTAGAAGAAATTCAAAACCACAAATGGACTCAAAGTAGAATAAGTGAACAATCAAAAAAGTTTTTAGGAAATTTGCCAACTTATAAAACGATAGAAATAGAAAACAAAAAAATATTTCTAATTCACTATCCTATGAATGAAGAAGGTGAATACAAGGAACATATAAAAAATCCCACATTTGAAGAAGATAAAAAAATGTTTAGTGAGGCTAATTTTGATATTTATGTATATGGGCATACCCATGTAGCTTGTACAAATAATAGCAGCAATGAATGGTTTATAAATGTTGGTGCATTAGGTTGTCCATTGCAGAGTAATATGGCAAATGCAGGAGTATTAGATATAAAAGATGACAAAATAAATTTTAAGCAGTTAGCTATTCCATATAATATTAATAAAGTTATAAAAGAAATTAAAAAATTGAAGTTTCCATTTTATGAAGAAATATTAAAAATATTTTATGGCGACAGATAACTAAAAGGATTACTAATGAAGAAGAAAAATTAGTAACTATGATAATTATAGTATAAAAATATAAAAAAGATATAATAAAAAATATTGTAAAAAGTCATTTTTTGTTGTTATAATATATAAAATAAAAAGTGGAGTTGTTGAAAATGGAAAACACTATAATTTATCTAGTTAGACATGCTGAAACTATTGATGAGAATGGAATTAGAAATACAAATGAAGATTCTCAAATGATTAATGAAAAAGAAATCTTATCTGTGCAGGGTGAAGAACAAGCCAAGAGACTAAGTAAAGAAGTAGAGTTGAATAATATCGATGTTATTTGGTCAAGTAGTTATACAAGAGCAAAAGCAACTGCAAAATATATTGCAAATAATAATGGATTATCTATCAATTTGGATAGTAATTTGAGTGAAAGAAAACTAGGAAATTTAAAAGAATTAGGAGAGTTTATGAAGGATAAAAACACAAGAGATCCTTCACAAGAACAATTATTGGATAGAAAATTTAAAACTTCTGATGGGGAAAGTGCAGAAGATACAAGGCAGAGAATGACTAAATTTTTTAATGGAATTTTGAAAAAATATGAGGGGAAAAAGATTGTAGTTGTGAGTCATGGTGGGGCAATAAAATTTTTCTTATTAAACTGGTGTGAAGTAAATGAAAATACTAAGTTAGTATATAATAGTAAAGTTTTAGATATTACATTACCGTGTTTATTAAAGTTGACTTTTATAAAAAATGAATTAGTAAGTTTGGAACAAATAAGATAGTTGTAGTAAGAGAGATTTTTTGTATGTGAGATTATATGAAATCTTAAATGGACAATAAAGTAATTTTTCTTCAAGTTAAGGCATATAATTAAATAGCTTTAACTTGGAGGTTTTTTTATGTTTTATGTATTTAACAAGCAAAAAATATGTACATACTTAGTATCATTAATAACAGTGGTAATATTATTTTGTGTAGCGGGAGCAATAGGAAATGAGAATAAAACAGTACAAACATCAGCAGGTAATGAAAAGCTTTTACCAATATATAATGTAGAAACTAATGAAAAAAAGGTAGCTTTTACAATGAACTGTGCATGGTAACAATTACTTTTATGATAGAAATTGAAAACAAGTTATTTTAGGATTTTGTAATGGATTACTAATTTAGATTAGTAGTCTTTTTTATTGAAATTAAATGAAAAAAGTATTGCAATAGTAATTTCTAAATTATATAATTATTACAAATTTATGAAATAGATTATTTTAGGTGGTAATATGAGAAAACTAAATTTAATAGTTGTATTTAGTAAGGATTTAAATAAAGTTTTATTTTGTATTCGAGCAAAAGAACCATATAAAGGAATGTACAATTTTGTTGGAGGAAAAGTAGAAGAAGGTGAGACAAATGATGAAGCAGCATATAGAGAATTATTTGAAGAAACTGGAATAAGTAAAAAAGACATAGAGTTAGATCATTTTATGGATTTAAATTATTTTAAATATGGAAATAATCTACAAGTTTATTATGGAATATTGAAACATGATGTGACTTTGGTAGAAGAAAAGAATAAATTGGAATGGGTAACCATAAACAATGAATTATTGAACATTAAAAAATTTGCAGGAAATTATAATATTCCTCATATAATAACACAAATTAAAGTTTATTTGAAAAATGGAGTAGGAATTGATAAATATTAGAATAATAAAAAGTTAAGAAAAGAGGTAAAATATTATGATACATAAAATGAAATTAAACGAAAGTCCATTTGAAAGAATAAAAAATGGAACAAAAACAATAGAATTTAGATTATATGATGAAAAAAGGAAAAAAATAAAAATTGGCGATAAAATAGAATTTTCAAAGTTACCAGATTTACAAGAAAAAATATTGGTAGATGTATTAGATATATACAGAGATAAAACATTTAAGAATTTATTTAAAAAAATTTATACAGATGAGGATGAAATAGAAAGAAAGACAAAATCAATGTATCAATTTTATTCAAAAGAACAAGAAAAAAAATATGGGGTTATAGGAATAAAAATTGATTTATTAAGTAATAGTTTTAGATATAGTTATAATAAATTAGTTAGAGATAAAATTCCTGAAGATATTGATAGTGAACAAGGTAGAAAATGTAAGTACAGAATTTTAGATGATAAAGAATATTTAAAAGAATTAAATAGAAAAATTTTAGAAGAGGCTAATGAGTTTATAGAAGAAAATAGTATTGAAGAACTTGGTGACCTAATGGAAGTTATAAATGCTATAATGAAATTAAAGGGTTACAATATGAAAGAAGTAGAAAAAGTAATGAAAGCCAAAGAAGAGAAGAAAGGGGCATTTAATAATAAAATTTTTTTAGAATATGTTGATGAGGAAAAAAGGAATTTAGAAGAGGAAAAAGAATTGAAAAAGGATTTTAGAAAATGCTAGTTGGAGAAGTTGAATATGAAATTAGGTATAATAACAGATATACACAGTAACATTATTGCACTAAATGAAGTGTTAAAAAAATTTAAAAAAATAAAAATTGATAAAATAATTTGTTGTGGAGATATAATAGGAATAGGACCAAGACCAGATGAAGTAGTACAAGCATTAATACAAGTGAGTGATAAGTTAATAGCCGTTAGAGGAAATCATGAGAAATATTTATTAGATGGATTACCAGTAAATGTGCATGATAATAAAAGAAATATGAGTTTAGAAGAAATTCAAAACCATAAATGGATTCATAGTAGAATAAGTGAGCAATCAAAAAAGTTTTTAGAGAATTTGCCAACTTATAAAACGATAGAAATAGAAAACAAAAAAATATTTCTAATTCACTATCCTATGAATAAAGAAGGTGAATACAAGGAACATATAAAAAATCCTACATTTGAAGAAAATAAAAAAATGTTTAGTGAGGTTAATTCTGATATTTATGTATATGGACATACTCATGTAGCTTGTATAAATAATAGAGACAATAAATGGTTTATAAATGTTGGCTCATTAGGTTGTCCATTGCAGAGTAATATAGCAAATGCAGGAGTATTAGATATAAAAGATGATAAAATAAATGTTAAGCAGTTAGCTATTCCATATAATGTTGATAAAGTTATAAAAGAAATTAAAAAATTGAAATTTCCATTTTATGAAGGAATATTAAAAATATTTTATGGAGATAGAAACTAAAAGGATTACTAATAATAAGTAGTAGTTCTTTTTTTGTTTCAAGTAATTAGAAATTGTGAGTGCATAATTTCAAAAAGAAATGAGGTGAATATTGAAGTATATAAATATAAATCAAAAACTTAATTTTAAGTTCTGTCAAGTGCCAAGAAAAATTTTATACACAGAGCCATATAAATCGATTTTGTGCCCTTTATCTCA
>CALXKA010000021.1 GCA_944388765.1 uncultured Clostridia bacterium | reverse complement strand
GCAATGTCATTTACAAGAAATAAAGATGATATTGATCAAGTAAGAAAAGTATTAGATGAAAATGGTGGAAAAGATATAAAAATAATTACAAAAGTAGAAAATATTGAAGGATTAGAAAATATGGAAGAAATCGTAAATAGTGCAGACGTTCAAATGATTGCACGTGGCGATATGGCAACAGAAACAGATTTTACAGAACCACCAATAATGCAAAAGAAATTCATAAAATTATCTAATAAAGCAAATAAACCAGCAATAACAGCAACACAAATGCTTGAATCAATGACATATAATCCTTTACCAACAAGAGCAGAAGCAAGTGACGTAGCAAACGCTATATATGATAGAACAAGTGCTGTTATGTTATCTGGGGAATGTGCTATGGGAAAATACCCAGTAGAATGTGTAAAAACTATGGTTAAAATAGCTGCAAGAGTTGAAGATGATATAGATTACTGGAAAAGATTTAGAAATAATGAAAATATAAAAATGGAAAAATTAGAAGATAAAATAGCATATTCTACTTGTGTTATGGCAATGAATATGGATGCTGATGCAATTATCTGTTATACAAATACAGGAGATTCTGCAAGAAGATTATCAGGATTAGGAGCTGGATGCCCGATACTTGCAATAACAGATAATAGAAGAACATATAATCAATTAGCAATAGCTTGGAATGTAACACCAATATATGTTGAAAGAACATCTACTATTGATAAAGTTATAGAAGATGGTATCGAAAAATTAAAAGAAAAAGAAATCTTAGAAAAAGGTGATATGGTTGTTGTTGCAGGAGGAGCAAAATGGTTAAATTCAGCAGAAGATAGCAAAGTAATTGGAGGAATTGCTAAGATATAATTTCTAAAAAATTAAATAAATTAAAAACTCAATTGTATTATTAATAAGAATAGTATAATTGGGTTTTTTATTATAGATAATGAGAAAATACCTTTGGTATAATTAATATATCAAAGGTATTTTTTAAAATTTCTTGTTATTTTTCTATTAAATATGATATACTGTATCTATCAAAAATATAAAAATCGAATGAAAGGAGAAAAGGCTGTATTCTAAATTTGATAAAATATTCAAATGGAAACGTCTTAAATAGGTAAATGGCAAAACCAATAGTAGCTATAATAGGAAAACCAAATGTAGGAAAATCAACATTTTTTAATTATTTAGCAGGTAGTAGAATTTCAATAGTTCAAGATACACCAGGGGTTACAAGAGATAGAATATATGCAGAAACAAATTGGAGAGGAAGAACTTTTACTTTAATTGATACAGGAGGAATTGAACCAAATACAGATGATATAATTTTATCTCAAATGAGAGAACAAGCAAATTTAGCTATTTCAATGGCAGATGTAATAGTATTTTTAACAGATATTAGACAGGGAATAACAGCAGCAGATAAAGAAATTGCTTTAATGTTAAAGAAATCAGGAAAACCAATCGTATTAGTTTGTAATAAAGCAGATAACTTTGAAAAAGATAGAAATGAAATTTATGAATTCTATAATCTAGGAATAGGAGAACCATTTCCGATATCAGCAACTAATGCTATTGGAATAGGAGATGTATTAGATGAAATATATGAAAAGTTCCCGCCAAAAGAAGATGGAGAAGATGATGATAATGTAATAAAAGTTGCTGTAATAGGAAAACCAAATGTAGGAAAATCATCTCTAATTAATAAAATATTAGGAGAAAATAGAGCAATTGTAAGTGATATTGCGGGAACAACAAGAGATGCAATAGATACTGAATTTGAAAATGAAAAAGGTAAATATATTTTAATAGATACAGCAGGAGTTAGAAAAAAGAGTAAAATAAAAGAATCAATTGAAAAATTTAGTATAATGAGAACATTGCTCGCAATAGAAAGAGCTGATGTATGTTTAATGATGATAGATGCCTTAGAAGGAGTTACAGATCAAGATGCTAAAATTGCAGGAGAGGCACATGAAGCAGGAAAAGGTGTTATTATAGTTGTAAACAAATGGGATGCTTATGAAAAAGAAACTGGAACACTAGAAAAATATAAAAAGGAAATTTATGATCAGTTAAAATATTTATCTTATGCTCCAATTATCTTTGTATCAGCTAAAACAGGTCAAAGAGTAAATAAATTATTTGATTTAATAAATCATGTGGCAGAACAAAACTCAATGAGAATTTCAACATCTGTGTTAAATCAAGTCATAAATGAAGCAATAGCAATAGTTCAACCACCGACAGATAAAGGAAAAAGATTAAAGATATTTTATGGAACTCAAAGTTCAACTAGACCACCAACATTTGTAATATTTGTAAATAGTAAAGAGTTATTTCATTTCTCATATGAAAGATATTTAGTAAATCAAATAAGAAAAGAGTTTGGGCTAGAAGGGACTCCTGTCAGAATAATTGTAAGAGAAAAAAATGAAAAAGATATTTAAGGAGGTATAAAATGATAGTTTATGTTATTATGGCAATTATAGCTTATCTAATAGGAAGTATTAACTTTTCAGTTATTTTTAGTAAAAAGTTTGCAGGATTTGATGTAAGAGAAAAAGGAAGTGGGAATGCAGGAACTACAAATATGCTTCGTAGTGTTGGCAAAAAGGCAGCTGCTTTTACATTGGTTTGTGATATATTAAAAGGTGTTATAGCAATTGTTATAGCAATAATATTAGGAAATATAATAGAAGGGTTAAATAAAGAGTTGTTATTACAAATTGCAGGTGTTGCAGTTGTTTTAGGACATACATTCCCAATATTTTTTCAATTTAAAGGCGGAAAAGGGGTTGCAACTTCACTTGGAATTTTATTAATGAGTAATTGGCAAATTGGTTTAATTTGTCTGGTTTTTGCAATAGTACTAATGGCTTTAACAAGAATGGTATCATTAGGTTCATGTGCTGCTGCTGTACTATTTCCAGTTTTAACATTATTTATAAATGAACATTATACAGTATTAACAGAAGGTAAACAAGGAAATGTATATCTTATATATAGTATTATTTTAGCTATTATTGTTTTATATAATCATAGAAGTAATATAAAAAGAATATTAAATGGAACAGAAAATAAATTAAGTTTCAAAAAATAGAAAGAAGTTGAAAGAACATATGAAAAAAAGAATTGTTTGTTTATTATTTATGTTTATAATAATATTATTTAATGTGAGTTCGTATTCAAAAACAAAAGATTTTTACGAATTGCAATTTGAAGTTATTAATAATAATGAAAATAAGAATTTTGATATATATTTATTATTACCAGAAGAATATATAGAATTTGTAATAGAAAATGATGGACTAGAAATAGAATATACTGGTATAGACACATTGAAGAATAATGATATACCAAGTATAAATGTAGATAAGTCAAAATTACAAGAAGATATATATAAAGAAGATGGGGTAGAATATATACAAATATTATTAGATAAAGATAAAAAAGATATATATAGTTTTGAAATCTTGTCTAATTATACAGAGTTAAATATGAAATATAGAATAAAGAGTGAAAGTGAAGATTATATTGTACATATAGATAACTTTAAAATAGAGAATGACATATGTGAAATACAGTATGATGTAGATCAGAATATAGTAAAACAACCAGATAAAAAAGTTTTTTCCTTTTATACAATAATTTTAATTATAATATTAATAATTATAATATTATTAGCACTTATTTCATATATAAATCAAAAAATAAATAAATAATAAAAGAAAAGGAGAATATATAAATGAAAGAGATAGCAATTATAGGAAGTGGAAGTTGGGGAGTAGCGTTAGCTTGCCACCTTGCAAGATGTGGAAATAAGATAAGAATATGGTCTTTTAGTGAAGAAGAAAAGAGATTAATAAATGAAGAAAAAAAGTGTAAATTTTTGCCAAAAGTAAAAATACCAGATAATGTAATATGTTCAACTGATTTTAAAGAGGTTATAAATGGCTCAGAATTTATTTTACATGTTACACCATCTAAATTTACAAGAGAAACTTTTAAACAGTATAAGCAATATGTAGGAAATAAACCCATAATAATTTGTTCAAAAGGCTTTGAAAAAGAAACATTAAAGACATTGGATGAAGTTATTTTAGATGAATTACCATCTGCAAAAGTTGGAGCATTATCAGGACCTAGTCATGCAGAAGAAGTTTCAATAGCAGTCCCAACTGTATTAGTAATAGCATCAAAGCATAAAGAAATTTTAGAAATGATACAAGATACATTTATGTGTTCAGAAATGAGAATATATACATCAAGTGATATAAAAGGAGTAGAATTAGGGGGAGCTTTAAAGAATATAATAGCTTTTTGTGCAGGAGTTGCAGCAGGAATTGGTTTAGGAGATAATACATTTGCAGCTTTAATAACAAGAGGATTAAGTGAATTAACCAGACTTGGTGTTTCATTAGGAGGAAAAAAAGAGACATTTTATGGATTGAGTGGATTAGGAGACTTAATTGTAACATGTTTAAGTGAACATAGTAGAAATAGAAAAGCTGGAAAGTTAATTGGACAAGGAAAAACACTGGAAGAGACAAAAAAAGAAGTAGGAATGGTAATTGAAAGTATAGATAATATTGAAGTTGCATATGAACTTGGAAAGAAAAATGATGTATATATGCCAATTGTAGAGACAGTATATGATGTTTTATATAAAAATTTAGATCCAAAAAAAGCAGTAGAAAATTTGATGACAAGAGAGAAAAAAAGTGAATTATAATTATTGAATAAAAATAGGTAAAAAAACAAATAATAATTTAAGAATTATTGTATGTTGAAAGTGAGGAATAAAAATGGAATTTTTCGATAAATTAGGAAAAAAAGCATCAGAGGCATATAAAATCACAGCTGATAAAACTGGAAAAATTGCAAAAGAAACAAAAATAAAATTTAAAATGAATGATTTGAAATCACAAATAAATGATATATATGAAGAAATAGGAAAAAATGTTTATGAAAAACATGTAAAAAAGGAAAATATATCAGTAAATGATTTTGAAGAAGAATGCACAAAAATTGATGTGTTATCAGATGAAATAGAAGGGCTATTAAAAGAATGTTTAGAACTTAAAGATAAAAAACAGTGTCCTAACTGCTATAAAGAAATAGAAAAAGATGCTAAATTTTGTCCAAGTTGTGGTGAAAAACAAGAAGAAATGAAAGTGCAAGAAGTTGAAATATTAGAAGATGTTGAAACAACAGAAGTAGAAGATGATGAGCATATAGAGGATCAAATAAATATAGATCAAATTGATGAGGATAAAAGTGAAAATTTAGAAAAAACAATTCAAATAGAATCAAATGTAAAAGTAGATGAAGAAGAAAGTAAAGAAGATGATTAACATATAAAGGAAGTAGATTTATGAAAATTGTAGTGCAAAGAGTAAAAAATGCAAAAGTTGAAGTAGAAGGAAAAGTAGTAAGTAAAATTGATAAAGGATTTTTGGTATTATTGGGAGTAACACATAATGATACTGAGGAACAAGCAGATTATCTGGCTAAAAAGCTTTGTGGATTAAGAGTTTTTACAGATGAAAATGATAAAATGAATTTAAGTTTAAAAGATGTTGGAGGAGAATTGCTAATTGTATCACAATTTACATTATATGCAGATTGTAGTCAAGGTAATAGACCTTCATTTATAAATGCTGCAAAACCTGATAAAGCAGAGAAATTATATGAATATTTTTGTAATCAATGTAATCAAAAATATAATATAAAAGTAGAAAAAGGAATCTTTGGAGCAGATATGAAAGTTACACTTTTAAATGATGGACCAGTAACAATAATAATAGAAAAATAATATTAAAAGTAATGTAAGTAATAAATACATTACTTTTTTAATATGGAAATCTTTCATATAAATATCTGATAAAATCATCTGCATTATTTGTATTTATTTGTATAAAAACATTTTTATCTATACACACTAATATATAAAGATTAAAATCATCAGAGTTATCAATAAATGCACCTATAATCTCTGCAATTTCAACAGGATTTTCATATTGTTTTTTCCATTTAAAAGAATTTTTTAAATTAAAAGTAGTGTTATAAAATTTATTCAAAAATTTTTCTACTTCTCCTTTTTCTTTACTATATAGATAGACAGTTGCAGCCATTTTTTTCTCCTTTTATAGTAATATTTATATAATATTAGTATAAAAAATAACATTTAATTTATACATGGAATAAATTGAAAAGAAATAGTAAATACTAATGAAAATAGGAGGGTTACAAGATTGAAAAAATTTAAAAATATAGCATATATTTTATTAGTGTTTATAATTATAATCCTTGGATTTGTAATTTATTCCAATGCAAATAAAAATAACGAAAATGAAGAAAATGAAAAAATAGTGTCAGAGATAAAATATGTAGAATCTAAATTAGTAAACTTATTTAATGAGATGAATAAAATAGAATCTAGAAATTATAATATAGCAGTAGGAGAAGTATCAAAAGAAGCAACACAGCAATCAAGTGGAGGAAGTTCATCTAGTAGTGGATCAGGTGGAGGTTCTTCTGGAACTTCATCAGGAGAAGGAAGTACTAGTAATGGTGAAGAAAGTATGACAAATGATAGACAAGATAACAAAAAATTTGAATTACAGTCTAATGGAATATTGACAAGTAAGGAAGATATAAATTGGGATTCGGTAAAAAGTGAAATTGAAAATTTATATACTTCAATAGCTACTATGACGATGGATTTATATAATGAACAAATTAACCAAGATAATATTTTAAATTTTAATCAACAATTAGATAATTTAGTTACAGTAGTTAAAAATGAAAACAAAGAAGAAACATTAATAGAGCTATCAAATTTATATAATCTTTTATCTTTAATTACACAACAGTTACCAAATGAAGAACTATATAAAGTTTTAGTAGAAACAAAAAATAATATATTTAAAGGATATTCTAAATTAGATAAAGGAGATTGGAACGATATTTCTAGTAATATTAATGATGCTATTTCTAGTTACTCAAAATTATTAACAAATACTAATATAAGACAGGAAAATCAATATAGTATAAATAAAGGTTATATATTATTAAACGAAATGCAAAATGCAGTTAATATTCAAGATGTATCAGTTTTTTTAATAAAATATAAAAATTTACTAGAAGAATTAAATAGTATGTGATATAATGAAAAAAGAGTAAATTGAATAGTCGCTGGTAAATTCCGAAAGGAACTACGAGAGGAAAGTCCGGGCTCCACAGAGCAAAGATGCTAGATAACGTCTAGTGAGGGCGACCTTAAGGAAAGTGCAACAGAAAATAACCGCCATATTTTGGTAAGGGTGAAAAGGCGAGGTAAGAGCTCACCGCCACTATGGTGACATAGTGGGTCAATGTAAACCCCATCTGGAGCAACACCTAACAAAGAAGATTAAGCCTGCTCGGCACCTTCTTGAATTGCGTGGCTTGAAATAGATAGTGATATCTATTCTAGATAAATGACTATTTTAAAAGACAGAACCCGGCTTACAGATTTACTCTTTTATTTAATATAAGTAAAGGAAGTAAGATATATGGAAAGAGTAGATTTTTTGGCAACAGATGGAATACAGCTAAATGGGTTTATATATAAATCTCGTGAAAAAATTTCTGATAAAGTTATTTTAGCTGTACATGGAATGAGTACAAATTGTTTTAATAAAAGAAATGATAGTATTTCTAAAAAAGCTATTGAAAACAATATAGATTATTTTTGTTTTAATAATAGAGGTAGTGAATTAGTAAAATACATACGTAGAAATATTTCTGGTAAAAAAGAAAAAATGTTAGCTGGAACTACTTATGAAGATGTTTTAGAAGGATATGAGGACATAATTGGAGCAATATTAAAACTAAAAGAAATTGGGTATAAAAATATTTATCTTCTTGGACATAGTTTAGGAAGTACGAAAATTGTCTATACATATAATGAGTTAAAACAAGATAATGATGACATATTAAATAATATAAAAGGTGTTATATTATTATCATTAATAGATATTCCTTCAACTTTAAGAATATATTTGAGAGATAAGTTAGATACATATATTTCATTAGCAGAAGAAAAAGAAAAAACAGGACTGAAAAATGAATTAATGCCAAAAGATGCTTTTATTCATCCTATAAGTGTAAAAAGTTTTTTAAAATATGCAAGAGATAATAAAGAAATAGATTTTGCAAAATATAGTGAAGAAAATGATTTTAAAATAATAAATAATATAAACAGTCCTCTTATGATGAGATGGGGAAATAATAATGAAATGATATTGCAAAGTGCAGATGAGATAGTAAGAAATATAAATAGTAAGATAGTGAATAATAATAAAGATATAGGATATATAAATGGTGCAGATCATGGATATAATGGTAAAGAAGAGGAAATTGCAGAACAGATAATAAATTTTATAAAAAAATATGATAATTAACATAGCAGAATTTTTAAATTCTGTTTTTTTTATTTTTGATTTTTATAAAATATTGAGAAAAATATAGAAAAGAATTAATAGATAATAAAAAAATAGCCAAATTGCTTTATAATTAAAGTTTGACTATTAAGTGCCCAATATATAAAATATTTATGCTGATATTTAAAAATTATTCTTTACCTATTGTACAGTTAATATCATCAGTAAAACCTAGTAACCAAACAGGAGATACATCAAATAGTTTAGACATTTTTACTAGCATAGCACGGTCAATTTTTTTTATTTTTCCGTGTAGCATATTTAGAGATTGTGCCTTTTGATTTTAAACCAAGAGCTTGTGCAACTTGATCATATGTTAAATTAGATTTTTTTAATAAAAAAGAAAATCTTTCGGCTAATATATTATCCAAGGTGGAACCTCCTAATTTTCAATATTATATTAACAGTATAACATTTAAAGTTTATTTTGTAAATAGTTCATTTTAACTATTTACAATTATAAATGATAAAATCACACTAAAAGATTGACAAAAGCATAAAAATAATATATCATGTTTCTCAAATGGAAACAAAGAAGGAGATAGTATGGAAGCAAAGAAAGTAGGAATTAATGTAAAAAGATTAATGGAAGAAAAAGACATTACTGAAAAAGAATTAGCAGAAAAGATGGGAATTAATATAAAGACATTATCAAAGAAATTGTCTGGTAAACAAGAATTTTATGTAAGTGAAATAATTTCAATTACAAATATTTTTGAGTTAGATATAAAAAAATGTGCAGAAACTTTCTTTATTGACTAATAATTTATATAAAATAAGTATAGACTTTTCCTACATTTTTCGATATAATATGAAAGAAAAATGTAGGAATTTATTTTGCTATAAATTAGGAAGGAATGATATTTAACATGTATGAAAGAAGTGCAATTGTATTAGAAAGATATATTAATAAAGTCTTTGAATTTGATAATACATATAATTTAAAAGCTAATCTTGCTAATTATGAAGAAATAATAAAAGAAATAAAAGATTATCAAGTATTAGTAGAAAAAGAAAGTAAAATAATACAAGAATTTGATGATACTGTTAAAAAGATAGAGGAAATTCAAAAAAAGCAAGATAAGTTATATGAAGAAAATCAAAAACTAGAAAAAAGCCGTAATATTTTATTTACAGATTTAGGGGAGAGTGCAGAAGTTTTAGAGAGTAAATTCGAAAAAATAGAGAATTCCTTAGAAAAAAATAATGAAATATTGAAAGATTTAAGAGAAGAATTTGTAAAATATTTAACAGATTTTTCTGAAAGACAAAAAGAGAGAAATAAGTGTGAAAAGGCTAAACGAATTGCAGAAACTAATCATATTTCATATATTAATAAAATGAAGGAAGAATTTAAATTAATAAATGTAAAAAGTGTTGTGAAATTAAAGGAATTTTTAAACTCTGAGAAAGATTTAATAAAAAAAGAATTAAATGAAATAATGACTAAAAATGGTAAGAATGAAAAAATACCTTTTAACCAAGATGTATTAAAAGTGGCAATAAAAGCGAGAATCAATATAGCCGAAAAAGAAGCTGAGAGTTATATTTTTATATATGATAAAATGAAAAAATTATTATCAGAAATAGAAAATGATAATCTAAGAATGAATAAATATACAAAAGCATTAAGAGATGTTAAAGTGAAATTAGCATTTTTAGAAGCTGAAAAAGAATATATTGTTGGATTTTTAGATTATGAAAGAATGACAGCAATTACAGGATTAAGGGTACATAAAAAGAAAATGGAAGAAGCTTGCCAGAATTTTGAATTAGATATGATTCAAATTCATAACTTGTATGAGTTGCTTTTAAGAGAAATTTCAAATAAATCAACTAAAAAGGCATATAAAGAACTATATAATAAAACATATTTAAAGAATATAGAGGATAAAGAAAAGAATTTTGAAAAAGAAGTTAATAATATAAGGATAAATATGGGAACAGTAATAAATTCAAATTATTGGAGAATAGAAGGAATAAAGAATGTATATACTGTATTTAATGAACAAGTAACTGGAAATTTTGATAAGGACTTATCAGAATATAGATTAGAAGGAATTACTGACATAGAAGAAGATAATATAAAAAGTCAAAAAATAATTAATGAAGATGAAGAAGTTATAGAAGATAATGAAGATTATGATGATGAAGAGTATGATGAATATGAAGACGACGATGATGAATATGAAGATGAATATGATGAAGAAGAATATGAAGATGAATATGACGAAGAAGAATATGAAGATGAGTATGATGAGGATAACTATGAAGAAGATGATTTAGAAGATCAAAAAAATGAGAAAGTAGAAGAAATAGATGATGATGATTGGGAAAAAGAAATAATGCAACAGCTAAATAAAAAAAGGAGTTCAAGAAGTATAAATAAAAAACAAAATACTAATATATTTGGGAAACTATTTGGAGATAAAAGTAATAACAAAAGAAAAAGATAATAAAAGTATACACCACAATATAGAAATGTATTTGTTGGTGTATATTTATTAATACATAACATTATAGGAGGGACAAATTTGAGTATAAAAATATTAGTAATAATTAATCCATCTTCTGGAAAAGGAAAAATAGAAGAAAAGATAGATGAAATAAAAAAGAATCTAGAAGAACAAAATATGGAAGTTGAAATTGTATTAACACAGAAGACAAAAAATGCTAAGAAAATAATAGATGAACATAATGAAGAAAAAGATTTAATATTAGTTTGTGGTGGAGATGGAACACTAAATGAAGCAGTAAGTGCAATGATTGAAAATGATTTGAAAGATGTAACTTTAAGCTTTGTACCATTAGGGACAACAAATGATTTAGCAAGGACATTAAATATACCAATAAAAGACATATCAGTAACCAAGAAATTATTACAAACGACGGCAAAAAGAATTGATATAGGAAGATGGAATAAAGATAAATATTTTTGTTATGTAGCAGCATTTGGTGTGATTACAGATGTATCATATATAACTTCACAAAAAGCAAAACATAAATATGGAAGACTAGCATATTATATAAATGCTATTAAGGAACTAATAAAAATTCCAACATTTAAAATGAAGCTAAAATATGATGATAAGCATATTGAAGATGAATTTATATATGGTGGAATTACAAATTCAGAATCAATAGCAGGTTTTAAATGGTTTGCAAGAGGTGAGATACAATTAGATGATGGAGTTTTTGAAGGAATATTTATAAGAAAACCAAGAACAATATTTGGATATTTTAAAATATTGAGTTCTTTTTTTAGGAAAGATTATCATGAAAATGAATATATATTATTTACACAATCAAAGAATTTTGAAATTGAAGCAGAAGATAATATAAAATGGACAATTGATGGCGAATTTGCAGGAGAAGAAAGAAACGTGAAAATTGAAAATATGCAAAAAGCAATTGAGCTTGCGATTTATCAAAAAGAGGAGTAAAAAATGAATATATATACTTCACTAAACAAAATGTTAGAATATATTGAGGAAAATTTAGGAAATGAAATAAAATATAGTGAATTAGCCAAAATATTAGGAATAAATGAATCAATATTGCAAAGATTTTTTAGCGTTTTATGTAATATTTCTCTTTCCGATTATATAAGAAAAAGAAGATTATCAAATGCCGGACAAGATTTAATAGAAGGTAAAGAAAAAATAATAGATATTGCTATGAAATATCAATATGAAAGTAGTACATCATTTTCAAGAGCATTTGAAAAATTTCATGGAATAAAGCCAAGTCAGGTAAAAAAGGGATTAGCACCATTAAAAATATTTTATAAATTACATTTTGAAGAGAAAAATGAGGAAAATGAAAATATACAATATACTATAATTGAAAGAGAAAAAATGATATTATATGGTATGAAAGTAGAAACATCAATAGAAGGACTAAAAAAAGATGCACCATATTTTTGCAAAGAAATGTCAATAAAATATGGTGGTGATTTTAGATATGGAATGACAGAATATGTATCTAGATTTGGGGATGATAAATGTTATTTTTGGGTTTTGTATGATAAATATAAAAAAGGTTTTGAAGAGTATAAAATACCAGAATCAAAATGGATTTCTATTAGAATAAATTCACAAGAGGCAAAAGATATACAAAAAACAATTAGGAGATTTTATGCAGAATTTATACCAAGTTCAAAATATAAAATTAGAGAATTGCCAGAGTTAGAATATTATCATGATAATATAACAGATTTTTTAGTACCAATAGAAGTATAATTTAAAAACTGACTAATCTTGTATAAGAAAAGTCAGTTTTTTTAATGAATAGCAATATATAATATAATTGGTGATAAGAAATGAAATATTTATTTGAAGTTTTTTTAACAAGAGAATATGTAGAAGAAAATGTATGGTCAGGTTTTTTATACGCTGTTTCAAAATTAAATGGAATATTTGGTAAATGGAAAATGTATGTATATATAGAGGATAATACAGTTAGATATTTTATAGAAACAAATAAAAAATTGCCATCAATAATCCAAGAATTTAGTGAATTTATATTAAAAAGAGTAGAAGATGAAGAAAAATATAAAATGCGAACTTTTCCAGGAAGGCCATATTTTATACTAAATAAAGAGAAAAGTGTATTAGATATTTATGATAAGAATGAAGTAAAAAAAGATAAAAAATTAAAGATTGTAGAGCTAAATATTTTACCAATAACTAAAACTTATTATAGATTTAATACTAGACTATATTTTGAAACTAAAAATCAAAATTTAATTAAAAGAAAAGCAATATTTAATATACCATATCAAATTTTAAGTATAGATTTTTCAAAGTATAATAGATTTTTCTATAAAAAAGATGCCACAAAATATTTGGATATACAAAAAACAATACATATATTAAAAGATAATAAACAAAATGCGTTTTTAAAAGTAAATACTTTTCCATATCTAGTAGAAGATTATTATTTACATTTGAATCAATATGATTTTGATAAACATTCAATGATTATTGGTTCAAGTGGAACAGGAAAATCAAAATTAATAAGTTCTTTAATAATGAATTTATCAAACAATGAAGAGTATAGAAGAAAATATAAAGTAGTTGTAATAGATCCACATGCAGAATTAAAAAATGATGTAGGAGGAATTGATGAAACAAAAGTATTAGATTTTGAAAAAGCTAAAAATAGTTTTAATTTATTTATGAGGTCATCAAAAGATTTAATAGTAACAACTGAATTGATTTTGTCATTATTTCAAACTCTGATGGCAGATCAATATAACTCTAAACTGGAAAGAGTATTAAGACATAGCATATATTTACTAACAAAACTAGATAGAATGGATTTTGTAAATTTGAAAAAATTAATTACAGAAGTTGATTATAGAAATGAACTTATAAAAAATGAAACATTAGAGGAAAGTACAGTTGATTTTTTTTCAGTTGAATTTAATACATTAAGAACACAATCTTATCAAGAAGCAATTTCACCGATATTGTCATTTATAGATGAAATAGAACTGTTACCAGCAATAAAGAATAAAGGGATAAATAAAGATTTAAAAGAAATATTAAATGAAAATTTTTTAACAATAATATCTCTAAATCAAAGTAAATTGGGAATGAAAGCAACAAAAACAATAGGTAGTTTTGTTATGCAACAAATATTGCAATTGATTCAAAATTATACTTTTGATGAACATATAATATTTATAATAGATGAAGTTGCATTAATGGAAAATCCAATATTAAGTAGATTTTTAGCAGAAAGTAGAAAATATAATTTATCACTAGTATTAGCACAACAATATTTTAATCAAATAAGTGAGGCTTTGCAAAAAGCTATATTTTCTAATATGATAAATTACTATATATTTAGAATATCAAGAGAAGATGCAAGAATATTAGATGGAAATATACGAATAGATGTTGCAGTCAAAAATTCATTTATGACAAGAATGAAAATATTAACAGAACTAAAAAACAGAGAATGTATAGTAAGAATTGGAAAAGAAGGAAAAGTATATCCAGCTTTTCAGGCTAAAACATTAGATTTTTATCCAGAACCACAAAGAACAATGAATCAGATATTAATAACTGATTTTACACAAATAGAAAAAGAAGAAGAAAATAAAAAAGAAGAGAGAAATATTATATTTTCAATTGATGAAACAATAAAACTGAAAGATATAATGGCTTCACAATCAACTGCTAGAAAAAGGAGTGAACAATTTGGATACTAATGAAGTGATGGAAGTAATAGATAAGACCTTTATAAATGTCTTTGGACAAAATAGCCCATATACTTTAAACGAAATATTATCTGAATTTGCATTTGATGTAAGATTACCACAAAAGGTTTTAGATAGTGTAACAGGAGAGGAAACATGGGCTTCATCGATTAGTTCTGCTAAATATATAACACAAGAAAATATGAGAAAATATGATGAAAATAAAGGATGGATGATTGAAAAAAGAAATGTTAAGAATTTAAAAGAACTTTTGGATATATGGAAAATAACTAATTATACAACAACTCAAAGGATATATGACTGTATAAATGTGTCGCAAAGTGATCCTATGTATACATCAGAAAATGTTTTTCGCTCAACAGATTGTAGGAAGTGCAAAAATATAGTATTTTGTGATGGGTGTGCTGATAGTGAAAATATAATTGCATCACAAAGAAGCGGAGCTAGTTCATATGGACTAAGAATTTCAGATTCATCTAATTGTACAAATAGTTATAATGTTATATGTTCAAATAAAATAAGTAATTCATATTTTATACAAGATTGCAATAATTTATATGAGTGTATTTTTTGTTCACATATAGCTAATAAAAAGTATTGTATTGCAAATATGCAATTTGAAAGAGAAGAATATATGCTTATAAAAAAATCGATAATAAAATGGATTTTTACGAAGAAATAGAAAAATATAAAAAAATGATTGATAATTAAAAAGAAAAAGTGTAAACTATACTATGAGTAGAAAAAATTGTATATTTAAAATATAGTAATAGAGGTAGTAGCAATGATATTTAGCATATTAGCTGTTTTAACACTTGTAATAAGTATTTGTATAAAAGAAAGGAAGAAATCACTATTTGTTCAATCATTAAGTTGTCTTCTTGAAGCTGTTTATGATTTTATCATATCTGCTTATACAGCTGCAATGTTAAGCCTTATGAATTTTATAAGAACATTTATATTTATTAACAAAAATAGGTTTAGTAAAATAATATATAGATTTATCTTAATCTTTTTTGAAGGAATAATAATTGTAAATTGTATTTTTACATGGAAGGGTACAATATCATTGTTGCCAACAATAGGTTCTATAATAAGAACATATTGCTTATGGCAATCTAATATGAAATTAGTTAGAATATCTGGAATAACAACAGGATTATTTTATGGTTTGTACTATATTTATTATAAAAGCTGGTTTATGGTTTTAGGAGAAATGACATTATTACTTATCGGAATATATTCAGTATTGAAAAATGATGTTTGTATAAAAAATAAAACGGTAGTAGTGAATAAATAGCTTAAAATTGTATGTTAGTACTAATTGACAAAATTATAGAAAAATGTAATAATATAGGGCATAAGATATAATAAAGAAAAGAGGACTAGAAAATGAGTAAATATTATTTTACATCAGAAAGTGTAACAGAGGGGCATCCAGATAAGTTATGTGATACAATATCAGATATGATTTTAGATGAATGTATAAAAAGAGATAAAAATGCAAGAGTTGCAATAGAAACATTTGCATCAGGAAATCAGATAACAATTGCAGGACAAATAACCCTAAAAGATAGATTACCAATTAGAAAAATTGTAAGAGAAAAGATAAAAGAAATTGGTTTTGATAATGAAAATATAGATATGAATTATAAAACTTGTAAGATATACACAAATATTACAAAGCAAAGTCCGGATATTGCAATGGGAGTTGATGTTGGGGGAGCAGGAGACCAAGGAATTATGTTTGGCTACGCATCAGATGAAACTGAAAACTATATGCCATATGCAATAGACATGGCTCATAAATTAGCAAGAAAGTTAACAGAAGTAAGAAAAGAAAAAGTGATTCCATATTTAAGACCAGATGGTAAAACACAAGTAACAGTTGAATATGAAGGAGATGTTCCAAAAAGAATAGAAACAATATTAATATCTACACAACATGAAGAAAATGTTAAACAAGATGATTTAAAACAAGATATAATTGAAAAAGTAATAAGAACAACTGTACCAGAAAACATGATAGATGAAAATACAAAAATATATATAAATCCGACAGGAAGGTTTGTTATAGGAGGTCCATTAGGAGATACTGGATTAACAGGTAGAAAAATAATAGTAGATACATATGGGGGATATAGCAGACATGGAGGAGGAGCGTTTTCTGGAAAAGATCCAAGTAAAGTAGATAGGTCAGCAGCATATATGATGAGACACATTGCAAAAAATATTGTTGCAAATGGATATGCAAAAAAATGTGAAATACAAGTATCATATGCAATAGGAATGAAAGAACCACTTTCAATTTGTGTAAATACATTTGGGACAGGCAAAAAGAGTGAAGAAGAATTAGTAGAGTTAATAAAAGAAAATTTTGATTTAACACCAGATGGAATAATAAAATATTTAGATTTAAAGAGACCAATATATTCTAAAACAACTAATTATGGTCATTTTGGCAAAAATGATTTACCATGGGAAAAAATAATAAAAATTTAAAATGAAGAAATAAGGATATTATAAATCAATTTATTTACAAATTTATTTATAATATCTTTTTTATTTTACATACTAATATTATTAAAATAGAAAAAGGAAGTGAATATATGAAAAAAATATATCTAAATGGCGATTTTATTACATTGGAAGAAGGTATGGTTGAGGCAGTATTAGTAGAAGATAAAATAATTAGTAAAGTAGGAAAAAAAGAAGAAATATTAATGTATAAAGATAAAGAAACTAGAATAGTTGATTTAAAAGGAAAAACTATGATGCCTTCTTTTATAGATGCACACAGTCATTTTTTTGGCGTAGCAAATAGTTTTATGCAAATATCATTAGAAGAGTGTAGTAATATAGCTGAAATAAAAAATAAATTAAAAGAATTTAAACAAAATAATAAAATAGATAATACTAAATGGATTATTGCAAATAATTATGATTATACAAATTTACAAGAGAAAAGAAATATAATAAAAGAAGAAATAGATGAAATAATAAAGGATAATCCAGTAGTTATACAAAATAAATCAGGACATAGTGGAGTATTTAATTCAAAAGGTTTAGAGATATTAGGTATAAATAACAAAATAATAAAACGGAGAATTAACTGGATTATTAGAAGAAGAAGCATTTATTGAAAATATTAAAAAAGTTCCAATGCCAAATAAAAAAGAAATAGTTGAAAGTTTTATAAAAGCTCAAAACGAATATTTATCTTATGGAATTACAACTATTCAAGAGGGAATGTTTGTTAAGGAATTAATACCTATATATAAAGAACTATTAAAAGAAAATATATTAAAAGTAGATTTAGTTGCATATTTAGATATTAAATCAAAAAATGAAATAAGGAGAGCATTTAAAGGACATATAGATAAATATAATAAAAACTTTAAAATTGGTGGATATAAAATATTTTTAGATGGATCACCACAATTAAGAACGGCTTGGATGAGAACAGCCTATTTAGGAGAAGAAAACTATTATGGATATAGTGCAATGGAAGATGAAAAAGTAGAAGATGCAATACAAATAGCAGTTAATGATAATATGCAAATTTTAGCACATTGTAATGGAGATAGAGCAGCTAAACAATATATAGATGCAATAAAAAATGTAGATGAAAAAGAGCTAGTAAAAAATCCAGTAATGATACATGCTCAGTTTTTGGGGATTGATCAATTAAAAGAAGTAAAAGAATATAGAATAATTCCATCATTTTTCATATCTCATATATATTATTGGGGAGACACACATATAAAAAATTTTGGTATTGAGAGAACAAAAAATATTAGTCCTGCAAAAAGTGCTTTAAAACAGAATATATTATATACATTTCATCAAGACTCACCAGTTATAAAACCAAATATGTTTCATACAATATGGTGTGCTGTAAAAAGAGAAACAAAAAATGGGGAAAAGTTAAATGAAGATGAAAAAATTTCAGTTATAGATGCAATAAAAGCTGTAACAATAAATGCAGCAAAACAATATGGAGAGGAAGATTTAAAAGGTAGTATCAGAGAGGGAAAATTGGCAAATTTAATAATAGTAGACAAAAATCCATTAGAAATAGAAACAGATAAACTAAAAGAAATACAAATATTAGAAACAATAAAAGAAGGGGAAACTTTATACAAAGATATTCATAATATATAATAGGAGGAATTTTTATGTGTTGTGAATGTAATAAATGGAAAATTATAAAAATAGTAAGTTCGATTTTTTTGATTATAACAATAATAGTATTATTAATATTGTGTATAAATTCTCAAAATCCACAAAACAGCTCAAATATATTAGTTGCAATAGCAAGAAATGGCGATAATACAACAGTTGGAACAACATCAATTAAATTTGGTCAAAATAATATTGCTGAGGGAACAGCAATAACTCATACAGAAGGAAGTGATGAAATACAAATAAATGAGGAAGGAATATATCAAATTTCTTATCAATTATTTGGAGTTCAAAATGTAACAGGTACATTTAATTTTAATGCAATCTTTTCAGTAAATAATGAACCTTTGCAAGATACATTTAATCAGTCACCAGTTATAAGAAATAGTACTAGTAACAGAATGACATTAACAAGTACAGTTATATTAAGATTACAATCAGGAGATGTTCTTAGATTAAATGGTGTATCAATTGAAGATATTATTTATGAAAATGCACGTATAGATATAGAAAAAATTGGATAATTAGTTATTAAATGACAAGATATAACAAATATTAACAATAAAAACGAAAAAAATATAAAAAACTCTATACATTTTTGTAAAGTTAATATATAATATAAACATAAAAGGGGATTAGATATGAAAAATGGTTTTTGCCATATATATATTAAATGTATATATGAGGTTATGAATTAATATAGTAAAAGACTTAAACAATAACTGAGTTTAAAGTTACTGTTTAAGTCTTTTGCTTTTCAAAAGAAAGGAGGAAAATGAATATAATTTATAACTAAAAATTTATAAATTTTTAATAAAGGGGGAGAAATATTAGTGGAAGAAATAAAAAAAGTTGAAGAGAAAGTAGAAAATAAACCAGAAGAAAAAGTAGAAGAAAAGAAAAAAATAGAAAATAAACAAGTAGAAAAGAAAAAAGAAGAACCTAAAAAAGAGTATGAAAAATCATATTTTGATGGAGGACTATTACAATTAATAGGTTGGAAAATATTAGGATTTTTAGTAACTTTATTTACATTGGGAATTTGTTATCCATTTGCTCTTTGTTTTGTATATAAATGGCAAATGAAACATACTGTAATAAACGGAAAAAGATTATATTTTGATGGTAAAGGATATCAATTATTAGGAAGATGGATTTTATGGCTATTATTAAGCATTATTACATTAGGAATATATACACTATGGATTCCAGTACAAAAAAATAAATGGATTCTAAAACATACACACTATGAAGGTATAAATGTTGATGAGGATAGTAGTGATAATAAATCACAATTTGATGGAACAACTTTACAATACATAGGCTGGATATTGTTAGGAGTATTTATAACAGTTTGCACAATTGGAATTTTATATCCATTTGCTTTATGCTTAATGTATAATTGGAGAATAAAACATACGATAATTGATGGAGATAGAATGGAATTTGATGGTAGAGCTTTACAACTATTTGGATTATGGATAAAATGGGTTCTATTATCAATAATTACAATAGGAATATATTCATTATGGATTCCAATTTCATTATTAAAGTGGGAAACAAAACATACTAATAAAGAAGGTTTAAGTGATAAGCCATTTTCAGCTAAAAAAACAATGATTGTCCCTATAATTATTGCAACAGTAATGTTTATATTTATATTCCTAGGTAGAATACTATATTTAATATTATATCATAATTCCATATTAGATATGGCATCTTTGGAAGCACAAAGAAGTAGAACAAATGAAATAACGCAAGGAAAACAAAATGAAGAAAAATCAGAAAGCGTTAAAATAAGAGATGCAAAAGATTTTAGTGATGGAGTTGCATGGATAAAAGATGAAAATAATAATATATATTTAATTAATGAAGAGGGGAAAAAGTTATTTGAATTAGGAGATACCACGACAGGTTATGGAGTACCAGATACAGTAGAAGATTTTAAAGATGGGTTTGCAAAAGTAAAAGATGAAAATGGTGAAAGAATTATAAATAAATCAGGAAAAACAGTATTAGAAATAAATAGTAATATGGAAGTTGAAAATAGTGGAGAAGGTTTTGCGATAGTAGAAACAGAAGAAGAAGACTATTTAGGAAAAACAAAGAAAATGGGATTATATGATTTAGAAGAAAATAGATATATTTTGAGCTTATCAGAAAACTATACAAGAATGGAATATCTAAATGAAGGAATGTTTTTAGTGTTACAGAAAGAGGAAGGAAGTTATAGAACACCAGCATTTTTATTTAATACAGAAACAGAACAAACTGTAAAAGGACCAACAGAGGATAGATATATTGAAGAAATGAATGAATATAATAATGGATATGCAACAGCTGTAAAAGATGGTACATTCTGTTTAATAGATAAAAATGGAAATGAAAAAACATTAGGAGTAGATGGATTCTATGGATTAAATACAGGAAAATATTCAGAAGGACTAGTATATATTAAAGAAGCATTTTATGATGAAAATGGAAATAAAGTGATTGATTTAGCGGATCAAAATGTTGATAATTTGCCAGTATTTGTTGATGGATATGCATTTGTAACATTTGATAATGGAAGTAATGAATACTATACTATAATGGATAAAACAGGACAATTCTTATTTGAACCTAAGAAATTCATATCAACTGATAATGTAAGAGATACAGATTCATTTGCAATTTATGATGATCAAGAAGAATTAGCAAAGGGTGGATACCTACTTACAAGAGAGAATAGTCAAT
>CALXKA010000020.1 GCA_944388765.1 uncultured Clostridia bacterium | reverse complement strand
TATACAGAAAATGGAGAAGAAATAGAATTAAATAAATTATGGAATAGAAGAACATGTACAAAATTTAATGGAGTATCATATATCGTACAAAGAGCGGCAGAAGCAACATATTCTGAGGAGGGCAAAAAACAAATAAGAGAAAATATACAAAGTTATTTAGAAAATGCAAAAATAATAAAAGAAGGACTAGAAAAAGCAGGATTTACAACTTATGGAGGAGTAAATTCACCATATATATGGTTACAAGTACCAAAAAATATGACATCTTGGGAATTCTTTGATAAATTATTAGAAGAAGTAAATATAGTTGGTACTCCTGGAAGTGGATTTGGACCTCATGGAGAAGGATATTTTAGATTAACAGCATTTGGAACAAAAGAAAATTCAATAGAAGCAATTAAAAGAATAGAAAATTGGAATATATAATAAAAATTGAGATAGAAAATAAAAAAAATTCTATCTCAATTTTTATATATCAATAATTAATATTTATTTAATAATTGTTTCACTAAAAAAACACAAATAAATAATTTTTTGATAACAAAATTTATATACCATATGCATATATTAAATAGAGAATAAATATAATATAGTTATTGTTATTAGTAATAAACATATAACTATGAAAGGAATGTGATATATAATGAAAAGAAAAAAAGTAAAAGAGGAGCCAACAGACCTGATGCAGATAAATAATTTTTTAGATTACAATAAAAAACTAGAAGTAAATGATAAAACTTTTGAAAAACTAATGTTTATTTATTCAATTGCAATAAGAGAATTAGAAACAAAAATTGAAATAATGAAAGATGAATTTAAAATTTTTTATAATTATGATTTAATTGATCATATAAATACAAGAATAAAAACGCCTGAAAGTATTATAGAAAAAATGAAAAAAAGAAATCTTTCTTTAAATTATAAAGAAATGATAGAAAACATTAATGATATAGCGGGAATAAGAATAATATGTCCATTAAAAAAAGATATATTTTCAATTATAAATTTAATAAAAAAATTACCTGAAATAAATATATTAACAGAAAAAGACTATGTTACACACCCAAAAGAAAGTGGTTATTCAAGTTATCATTTAATAATTGAAATACCTGTAACATTATCAAAAAATATAGTGTATGTAAAAGTAGAAATACAAATTAGAACAATTGCAATGGATTTTTGGGCAAGTTTAGAACATAAAATGAAATATAAACCAGAAGAAGAAATTGATAAAAAGAAATCTAAGGAATGGATTAATTGTGCAAAAACAATCCAAAAATTAGATAATAGAATGATGCTATTAAATAGTTAAAAATATAGTCATATACATAGAAAATTGTCAAATTATAAAAAGTTGACAATTTTTTTACGTAACAAGAAGGATTTATGTCAAATACGTCGAATAATATAAATATGCAAATTGAAATAAGAAAAAAGGAGGAAAAAATGCCACGATATAGTGATGAACTTATAGAAGAAGTTAGACAAACAAATGATATAGTAGATGTAATATCACAGTATGTGCATTTAAAAAGAAGTGGAAGAAATTATTTTGGATTATGCCCATTTCACAATGAAAAATCACCTTCATTTTCTGTTTCGCCAGATAAGCAAATATTTCACTGTTTTGGTTGTGGAGTAGGAGGTAATGTATATACTTTTTTAATGAAAATAGAAGGAATTAGCTTTATAGAAGCTGTACAATCATTAGCAGAAAGAGCAAACATACAATTACCTACATTAGAAAACAATGTAGATACAGCCAAAGAAATATTAAAAAGTAAAGTATTAAAAGTAAATGAAATAGCAGCAAATTTTTATCATGAAAATTTATATCTACCTGAATCAAAAATAGCACAAGATTATATCAAAAAAAGAAAATTAACAAATGAAACATTAAAAGCATTTAAAATAGGATATTCTGGAAAATTCGATGAATTATATCATAAATTAAAAAAAGAAGGATTTGAAGATACTGAAATATTAGAATCCGGATTAGTTAATAAAAATGATAAAGGCCAGTACATAGATAGATATAGAAATCGTCTAATGTTTCCAATATGTGATGCAAGAGGAAAAGTAATTGCATTTGGTGGAAGAGTTTTAGATGATTCAAAACCAAAATATATAAATTCACCAGAAAACATTGCATATAGTAAAGGTAGAAATTTATTTGGGTTAAATGTAGCAAAAAAACAAGGACATTTAAAACAATTATTAATTGTAGAAGGATATATGGATGTTATTTCATTACATCAAAGAGGAATTACAAATGTTGTAGCACCACTTCGGAACAGCACTAACTCAGGCACAAGGATGGTTACTTAGAAAAAATGCTGAACAAATCGTTTTAAGTTTTGATTCAGATGAAGCAGGATTAAATGCCAAAATAAGAGCTCTTGACATATTACAAGATATGGGATGTGATATAAGAGTATTACAAATGGAAGGTGCAAAAGATCCTGACGAATACATAATTAAATATGGAAATGCTAGATTTAAAAAATTAGTAGATAATGCTTTATCTGTAATAGAATTTAAAGTAAAAGTTCTAAAACAGAATTTAAATTTAGATAATACAAATGATAAGATTAAATTTTTAAATGAAATTGCAAAATTAATTTCAAAAATAGACAATAATATTGAAAGAGAAGTGTATATTGAAAAAATAGCAAAAGAATATGGGATTTCAAAAGAAGCGATTTATGCAGAAGTAAATAAACTTGTATATTCTGATACAAAAACTGAAAAAATATTAGAAAAAGCAAAACCTGTTATAAAACATAATGAAAACATAGAACAAATATCAAATACAATAAAAAGAAGAGAAAATACAATATTATCAATGCTTTTAATAGGGGATCAAAATATCTTTGAAATAATAAAGCAAAATATAAAAGTAGAAGATTTTAAAGATAGTATAAACAAGAAAATTGCCATAAAATTGTATGAAGAATTAGAAAAGGGTAATAGTAATATTAACAGTATAATAGACAATTTAGATGAAGAAGAACAAAGTAGAATAACTGAAATAATGGCAGATGACTATGAAATAGAGGATATTGAAAAAGCAATTGATGATATAATGAAAAGTTATGAAAAAGAAAAGTTGACAAAAAGAAAATTTGAACTTGTAGAACTCATAGAAAAAGAAACAGATGAAATGAAAAAAAGTGATTTAGAAAAAGAATTGACAAATATAATTATTAAATTATCAAAATTAAAATAGGGGCGAGAGTTTGAGAAATATAAATAATTCAAACTAATCAGTTCCTTCGAAAGGAATGAAAAAAATGGCTAAGAAAAAAGAAGAATTAAAAGAAATTAAAGAAGAAAAAGAAATCAAGAAAAAACCAACTAAAAAAGAAGATAAAGAGATAAAAGAAGTAAAAGAAAGTAAAGATGATAAAGCAAAAAAAGAGGAAAAAATAGAAAGAGCAAGAAAAATAGCAAAAGAAAAAGCAACAAAAAATAAAGAAAAAAAGGAAAAAATTGAGAAAGAAAATAAAAAAACTAATGAAAGTACACAGCAAGAAGGTAACAACGATAATGATGAAGATATAAAAAATCAAAAAGTAAATAACATATTAAAAAAAGCAAAAGAAAAAGGAACAATTACTTATGGGGATTTGGCATCAGAATTAGATGATGTAAATCCAGATCAAATAGATAAAGTTTTCGATGCTTTTGAAGAACTTGGTGTAGATTTACTAAATGATGATGTAGATGAAGAACCAGATATTGAAGATCTAAAAGAAGTAGAAGATTTGAAATTGGATGAAATTACAGATACAAGCTACGAAGGCATAAATGTAGATGATCCAGTTAGAATGTATTTAAGAGAAATAGGAAGAATTCCACTTTTAACTTTTGATGAGGAATTAGATCTAGCCAAAAAAATATTAAAAGGAGACGAAGAGGCAAAACAAAAATTAGCAGAATCTAATTTAAGATTAGTAGTTAGTATTGCTAAAAAATATGTAGGAAGAGGAATGCTATTTTTAGATTTAATCCAAGAAGGTAATATGGGATTAATAAAAGCCGTAGAAAAATTTGATTATACAAAAGGATTTAAATTTAGTACTTATGCAACATGGTGGATTAGACAAGCTATAACAAGAGCAATAGCAGATCAAGCAAGAACAATACGTATACCAGTTCATATGGTAGAAACAATTAATAAATTAATAAGAACATCTAGGCACTTATTACAACAAATGGGAAGAGAACCAACACCAGATGAAATTGCAGCTGAAATGGAAATACCAGTGGAAAAAGTAATGGAAATACAAAAAATTGCACAAGACCCAGTATCATTAGAAACACCAATAGGAGAAGAAGATGATAGCCATTTAGGAGATTTTATACAAGATGATGATAGCCCAGAGCCACACGATTCAGCAGCTTATACTTTATTAAAAGAACAATTAGAAGAAGTTATGAATACATTAACTCCAAGGGAAGCAAAAGTATTAAAATTAAGATTTGGATTAGAGGATGGAAAAGCAAGAACATTAGAAGAAGTAGGACGTGAATTTGAAGTAACACGTGAAAGAATTAGACAAATAGAAGCAAAGGCTTTAAGAAAATTAAGACATCCAAGTAGAAGTAAAAAATTAAGAGATTATATGGGATAGTAATTTACCTAGGAAGGAATGAACTAATGATGGAACAATTTAGTAATTTTATAAATAATATCACTTCATTAGAAATAGTAGATATATTAATTGCAATAGGAATAATTATATTTTTTAGAGTTTTTAGTTCTACAATTAGTTATATGATTATTAGAATGTTCAAAATAAAGACTAAAAAAGCAAAAGATATAAAAGAAAGTGCATTCTATAACCCGCTAAAAATATTTTTTATAATTTTAGGAATTTATTTAGCAGTGTTATTCTTAAAGAAACCATTAAATATAAGTCAAGAAGTAATGCAAATAGTAACACAAATATTCAAAATAATAAGTGTAATAGCATTTGCGATAGGATTAGCAAAAAGCTTTACAATCAAATCAACATTAGTTAATAAAATGAGGAAAAAATCTAAAAAAGAATTTGATGATACAACACTTGAATTCATGC
Source organism: uncultured Clostridia bacterium (assembly GCA_944388765.1). Taxonomy (GTDB): domain Bacteria; phylum Bacillota; class Clostridia; order TANB77; family CAG-508; genus CAG-269. The sequence goes on along the minus strand of CALXKA010000020.1, from coordinate 20,406 downwards.
TTAAAGTAATAAGAGCAATTATTTATATAATAACAATATTTATAGTTTTAGCATTGCTTAATATAGATTTAACAGGATTAATTGCAGGTTTAGGTATTGGCCGGAGTAATTGTAACACTTGCAGCACAAGATACAGCCAAGAATTTATTCGGAGGATTAGTAATATTTTTAGATAAACCATTTAATGTGGGGGATTGGATTCAAATGGATACATTTGAAGGAACAATAGAAGATATTACATTTAGGACTACAAGAATAAGAACATTTGAAAATTCATTATTAAATGTACCAAATTCTAAAATAGCAGATTCTTCTGTAATAAATTGGAGTAAAATGGAACAAAGAAGATATAAAGCAAATTTAAGAATAGAATTAGGAACATCAATAGAGAAACTTGAAAAACTAAAAAAACGTGTAGAAAAAATGTTGCATGAAAGAGAGAGTATATTAGATGAAGAAACAATTGTGAGATTTGACAACATAAATGAAAATGGTATAAATATGCTAATTTATACTTATACAGATTCAGTAGGATATGACAGTTATTTAGCAGAAGTTGAAGACATAAACTGTAAGCTCATGAGAATAATAGAAGAAGAAAATATAAAAGTTGCTTATGATACACAAAATGTGTATGTTAGAAATTAAAACTAACAAATGTCAGAATATAATATAAAGGTTTTTAAGAGTATCATATAAGATACTCTTAAAATATATATAAGCAAAACAAAAATTTCACAAAATAGACATAATTAATATGTATAATATATTATATTTATATAAAAAGGAGTAATCGAAATGATTGATAATTACATATTAGTAGTTGATGATGAACAAAGAATGAGAAAACTTATAAAAGACTTTTTATCAGCAAAGGGATATAGCATATTAGAAGCAGAAGATGGAGAAAAAGCATTAGAAGTTTTTGAAGAAAATAAAAATAAAATATCATTGATATTATTAGATGTCATGATGCCAAAATTAGATGGGTGGTCTGTTTTAAGACAGATTAGACAAGAATCAAAAGTTCCAATCATAATGTTAACAGCAAGAGGAGAAGAACAAGACGAATTATTTGGATTTGAACTAGGTGTTGATGAATATATATCAAAACCATTTAGTCCAAAGATTCTAGTTGCAAGAGTTGAAGCAATATTAAAAAGAACAAGTCCAGCAAAAAAAGAAGCAAAAGAATATGGTGGTATAGAAATTGATAAAGAAGGAAGAACTGTAAAAGTTGATGGAAAAGTAATAGAACTTAGTCTTAGAGAATACGAACTATTAACGTATTTAGTAGAAAATGAAAATATAGCATTATCAAGAGATAAAATACTAAATAATGTATGGAATTATGATTATTATGGAGATTCGAGAACAATAGATAGTCATATAAAAAAGATTAGACATAAGTTAGGAAAAAAAGGTAAATATATAAAGACAATGAGAGGCGTAGGGTATAAATTTGAAGTAAAATAGTAAATTAATAAAGGCTATATGCTTTTATTAATTTGCCTGAAAGGGAAGAGATTAATAACATGAGTGCTAGATTCAAAAAAATAAAAGAAGCATTAAAATCTGTAAGAGTTAAACTATTTATAACATTATCATTAGTAATTTTATTAATTATTCTATTTCTAATAATAGTTAATAATTTTGTCTTTGAACAATTTTATTTATATAGTAAAACAAGAACTCTAAGAGATGTATATTTAACTGTTAATAATTTTTATAACACAACTCCAAATAGTGATATATCATCAAAATTAAGCACAATTGCAGTAAAAAATAATTTTGATATATTAATACAAAATGATGAAAATGTAAATGTGTATACATCAAACAAAGACTTATTTTCTACATTAGGGCAAATGAATGAAATGACAAATAGATTTTATACAGATTCAGGAGAAATAATAGAAGATGAAGATAAATATACAATAAAAAGAATGAAAGATTCAAAAAATGATGTCACATATATTGTTTTATCAGCAATGCTAGACAATGGATATTTATTATATGTAAGACTTCCAATAACATTAATACAAGAAAGTGTTAAAATATCTAATAATTTCTTATACTTAATGGCTGCTTTTGCAATACTGATAGCTGCTGTAATTGTTACATATGTTTCAAAAAGATTTAGTGAGCCAATATTAGAATTAGACAAAATAGCTAAAAATATGTCTAATTTAGATTTTAGCCATAAATATGAAATTACTGATGGTGGAGATGAAATAAATAATTTAGGAAAAAGTATTAATATAATGTCAGAAAAACTAGAAAAAACAATTAAGCAATTAAGAAGAACAAATAACGAACTAGAAAGAGACATAGAAGAAAAATCTAAAATAGACGAAATGAGAAAAAGCTTTATTTCCGATGTATCACATGAACTAAAAACGCCGATAGCTTTAATACAAGGATATAGTGAAGGCTTGTTAGAAAATGTTAATTCAGATGAAGAAAGTAGAAAATTTTATGCAGAAGTTATTTTAGATGAGACAAATAAAATGGACAAACTAGTAAAACAATTATTAGATTTAATGAAATTGGAATATGGAAAAAGAGAATTTAACAATACAAAATTTAATATTGTTGAACTAGAAAAAGAAGTAGTTAGAAAGTCAAAGGTAATGCTAGAAGAAAGAAAAGTAGAAGTACAATTTAAAACAGTAGAAGACATAAATGTTTTGGCAGATGATTTTTATATTGAACAAGTGATTACAAACTATTTAACAAATGCAATTAAACATGTAAAAGAAGTAGATAAAGAAAAATATATAAAAATAGAAAATGAAATTAATGTGGAGAAAAATAAAGTAAGAATAAGAGTATTTAATACAGGAGACAAAATAGAAGAAGACCAAATTTCAAGAATCTGGAACAGATTTTATAAAATAGATCAATCTAGAAATAGAAATGATGGAGGAACAGGAATAGGTCTATCATTTGTAAAAGCAATAATGAATAATTATGGCAATAGTTATGGTGTAATAAATCATGACAATGGCGTAGAATTCTATATAGAACTAGATTTAGATTTAAATTAAAGAGGCTCAGGGTAATATCTTGAGCTTTTCTACTTTAATTAATAAATATTCTATTGAAAAAATAATAAAAAACATATATAATGTGTACAATATAAAAGAAAAAGGAGAGAAAAAACAAAATGATTGCACAACTCATAGTATTAATTATATTAATAGGATTAAATGCTTATTTTGCTGCAACCGAAATAGCATATATTTCCTTAAATGATGCAAAAATAGAAAAACAAGCAAAAGAAGGAAATAAAAAAGCAAAACAGATTGAAAAAATGTTAAAAACTCCAAGTAAGTTTTTAGCTACAATACAAATAGGAATCACATTAGCAGGATTTCTATCAAGTGCATTTGCATCAGATGCTTTTGCAGAAAGATTAGCACCCATGTTATATCAAGTAATACCTTTTATTAGTTTAATTACATGGAAAAATATATCTATAATACTTATAACTATAATATTATCATTTTTTACATTAATTTTTGGAGAATTAGTTCCAAAAAGATTAGCAATGAAACATTATGAAAAAATAGCATTTGGAACAATAGGAGTAATAAGATTTATTGCAACTGTTACATCACCATTTGTAAAATTACTTACAGCATGCACTAATGGTGTTTCAAAATTATTTGGTGTTGGAGAAAATGAAGAAGAATCAGTAACAGAAGAAGAAATAAAAATGATGGTAGATCAAGGACAAGAAAAAGGAACCATTAAAGAAGAAGAAAAAGAATTGATTAATAATGTATTTGAATTAAATGATATTACTGTATCTGAAATAATGAGACATAGAAAAGATATATTTGCAGTAGATATAAATATAAGTACAGATGAACTTCTAGATGAATTGTCACAAGAAGAATATAGATATAGTAGAATCCCAGTATATGATGAAACAATAGATGAAATAAGAGGGATACTATATGTCAAAGATGTTTTAAAGAATATAAATAAAAAAAGTTTTAAAGTAAAAAATGTAGTAAAAGAAGCATATTTTGTTTCTAAAAATAGATTAATTAACGAAGTTTTTAGAGAAATGCAACGAAATAAAACACAAATTGCAATAATAGTAGACGAATATGGAGGAACAGCGGGGCTAATTACAATGGAAGATATATTAGAAGAATTAGTTGGGGATATTTATGATGAATATGATGAAGAAGAAAAAGAATTTGAAAAAATAGATGATAACACATATATTTTGAGTGGAAGTATGACAATATATGATGTTAATAAATTACTAAATGCAGATATACCAGAAGGTGATTATGATACAATATCAGGATATTTGCAAGATAAACTTGGAAGAATACCAGATGATGAAGAAACACCAGTTATTGATACAGAAAAAGTAACATACAAAATAGAAGAATATGAAGATAAAAGAATTATAAAAATAAAAGCTTGTAAAAATAATATAGAAGAAAATATTGATGAATGAAAAAATATAAAAAGGAATGAAAAATATGAAAAGAAGATTTAGAATATGGGTTAGTATAATTGTAATAATAGCAGTTGTAGCAATTTCTTTATTAGCATATTATTTAATTAAAGTAAATGGAAGAAAATATGAAATAGCAAAAATAGAACAGTATAATTATTTTATATTAAAGAAAAACAGTAACTATGGAGTTATTGATAAAAATGGTAATATAATAATAGAACCTAGTTATACAGAAATAAAAATACCAAATCCAGAAAAAGATGTTTTTGTATGTTATCAAGGAGAAGATATTGTAATTCTTAATAACCAAAGACAAGAAATAATGACACAATATGAAAGAGTAGAACCAATTAGACTAAAAAATATTGCAAGTGATTTAATGTATGAGAAAACTGTGCTTAAATATTCAGAAAATAATAAATACGGTCTAATAGATTTATCTGGAAAAAAAGTTACAAATGCAATATATGAAGAATTAGATTCACTTCCATATAAAGAAGGAGAATTATTAGTAAAACAAGATGGAAAATATGGTGTTATAAATATAAAAGGAAATAAGCTTGTTAAGAATGAGTATGATAATATACAAGTAGATGGGTATTATACAGATGAAAATAGCTACAAATATTCAGGATATATAGTATCAACAACAACAGATCAAGGATATCGTTATGGTTATATTGATTATAAAGGTTCAGTGTTGCTAGAAACAGAATATAACGAATTAGAAAGAATTACAGATATAGAAGATAATGAAAATGCATATCTAATATGTGCTAAAAATGGACAATATGGAGTTATAAAGAATAAAGACAACATATTAAATAATGAATACCAATCTATAAGATATGATAAAAGCAATGATGTACTAGTAATAGAAAAAAGTAAAAAATATGGAATTGCAAAATTAGATGGAAAAATAATTGTTCCAGTAGAATACAATCAGATAGATATTACGGGAATATATTTATATGCTCAAAATACACAAGGAATTACTGTATACAATAGTAATGGTACAGAGGCAAATATTGATTCAGATATAGCAATTTTAGAAACTGAAAATGATAAATATAGAATAAGAATAAATAATAAAATAGGTAGCAAATATGGTGTAATAGATGATGAGGGAAAACAACTAATAGAAGAAAAATACAATTATATAGAATATTTATATGATGACTATTTCATAGCAAGTTCTGAAAGCGGCAAATTAGGAGTAATAAATAAAAAAGACGAAATCAAAATACCATTAGAATGTGATTCTATACAAAAAATAAAAGATACAGAATTAATAAAAACAGTTGTAAGTCAAACTATAACAAGAATATATAAGAAAGATATGACATTAGCTTGTGAAATGCAAAATGCAAATATAGAAACAAATGAAAAATATATAAAAATATACAATGAAACTGACACAAAATATTTTGATAACCAAGGAAACGAAATTACAAATAAAGAAGTTTATCCAAATAATTTAATATTTGCAGCAAAAAATGAACAAGGAAAATGGGGATTTGTTGATAAATCTGGAAATATAATAGTAGACTATAAATATGATAATGTAACTGAAATAAATGAATATGGATATGCTGGTATAAAACAAGATGGAAAATGGGGAGTTATTAATCAAAATGGAGAAATAGTTTTAGAACCTTCATATGAATTACAAGATGAATTAAATCCAATTTTCATGGGAATATATCATAAATTAACATATAATTTTGGAGAATTCTATTTTGAGGATTTAAGTGTTTAGAAAAATTTATAATTAAATATAATAAAAATGAACTTTGAAATATTTAAAGTTCATTTTTTTAATGAATGTTAATTATATATCACAACATTTATATAAATATGTAACTTTTTTTGTTTATAATCATAAAAATTAGTAAATAATAGTAAAAAAAGAAGGTGGAATTTTGAAATTAGGAATAGCTTTATCTGGTGGAGGAATTAGAGGGATTGCACATGCAGGAGTATTAAAAGCATTAGAAGATAATAATATAAAAATAGATATAATTGGAGGAACTAGTTCAGGAAGTTTAGTTGCCTCATTATATGCAATACGGATATTCACCATATTATATTTATATTTTATTTAAAAAATATGCAAAAGATATTGTAGAAATAAATGCTTCACCTATTATAACAGGAATAGGTGGATTTGTAAGAAATAAAAAAATATGTGTTACAGGATTAAAAACAGGAGAAAAAATAGAAAAAGCATATGACCATCTAGCAAGTAGAAAAGGGATAAGGAAAATTTCCGATATTACAAAAATGCCGTTAGTAATACCAAGTGTAGATATATCCATAGCAAAAGAGTATGTTTTTACAAACAATAAAATAGGAGAATATAACAAATATATTAGTGACATTTCTGTTGGAAAAGCGGTTAGAGCAAGTAGTAGTTTTCCAGCAATATTTTCTCCTTGTAAATATAAAAATCATAAATTTTTAGATGGAGGTATACTAGATAATATTCCAGTAGAAGAAGTCAAAAAACAAGGAGCAGATAAAGTAATTGCTGTAAATTTTAAGGCAGATGATATTACAGATAAAAGCAATATGATGGATATAGCAATGAGAACAATAGATATTATGGGAAATAAAATATCAGAAGAAGGGTTAAAAACAAGTGACTATATATTAACAGTACAAACAGATAAAACAGGACTTCTAGATGTTGAAAAATTAGATAAATGTTATAAATTTGGGTATAAATCATGTATAGAAAAGATAGATGAGATAAAGAAAATAGTTTTAGATACGTAAAGTAACAAAAACATAAATAAATGCATTTTATATATAAATAATTATAATTTTTGATAGGAGAAAAAAGAATGGATATAAAATATTTTGATAATGCTGCTACAACAAAAATAAAAGGAGAAGTTTTAGAAGAAATGTTACCATATCTAAAAGAAGAATATGGTAATGCATCTTCATTATATTCTATTGGAAGAAAAGCTAAAAGAGCAATAGAAAAATCAAGAAAACAAGTTGCAGAACTAATTAATTCAAATCCGGAAGAAATATACTTCACAAGCTGTGGATCAGAAAGTGATAACACTGCTATAAAAGGAATTGCTTATGCTAATAGAAAAAAAGGAAATCATATAATTACATCAAAAATAGAACATCCAGCAGTTTTACATACATGTCAAGTGCTAGAAAATAAAGGTTTTAGAGTAACATATATAAATGTTACAAAAGAAGGAGTAGTTGATTTAAATGAACTAAAAAAAGCAATTAGTATGGATACGATATTAATTAGTATAATGACTGCAAATAATGAAATAGGAACGATACAACCAATTAAAGAAATATCAAAAATTGCAAAAATGTATAATATAATTTTTCATACAGATGCAGTTCAAGCATGTGGAAATATGTCAATAGATGTAAAAGATATGAAAATAGATAGTTTATCATTATCAGGTCATAAAATAAATGCACCAAAAGGTATAGGTGCTTTATACGTAAAAAAAGGAATAGAATTTGAAAAATTTATAGATGGAGGACATCAAGAAAATGATAAAAGAGCCGGAACAGAAAATGTAGCAGAAATAGTTGCAATAGGGAAAGCATGCGAAATAGCAAAAAATAATTTAGAAAAACATATAGAATATTTAAAAAATTTAAGAGATTACTATATAAATGAAATTGAAACCAAAATTTCAAACGTAAAACTAAATGGTTCAAAAACAAATAGATTACCAGGAAATACAAATTTTTCTTTTGAAGGTATTAGAGGAGAAACTTTACTATTAAAATTAGATGAAATAGGAATATGTGCTTCTACTGGATCTGCATGTAGTTCTGGTTCGCAAGAACCATCACATGTCTTAACTGCAATAGGGCTTTCAGAAGAATTGGCAAACAGCTCTTTAAGAATTACTTTTGGAGAAGAAAATACAAAAGAAGATATAGACTTTTTAATACAAAATTTAATAAAAATAACTAATGAATTAAGAAATAAAGATAAATAAGATTAATTATACTCTATTTTATATAGAGTATTTTTTTGGTATCTGTATTATATAAAAAGAAATAGTAAAAAATACAAAATAGATATAAAAATATAATATTATAATTGCTATAAAAAACAATAAATTTCGCAGAACAAACTTTCGCAAAATAGTTGACTTTTGAAAAAAATATGGATATAATACAAAAAATACATTATGGAGGAGAAAAAGTTGAAAGAAAAATATTTAGAATTATTAAAAACAGTAAAAAGAGAAGGAATAGATGAATTAATAAATTTTTTAGAAAAATCAGATTTTTTTAAAGCACCAGCAAGTACAAGATTTCATGGGGATTATGAAGGAGGATTAGTAGAACATAGTATAAAAGTATATGAAATATTAAAACACAAAGTAGAAAACTGCATAGAACCAATAAGTATTCCAGAAGAATCAATTATAATAATTGGATTATTACATGATATATGTAAAACAAACTTTTATAAAGTAGATTATAGAAATGCAAAAAATGCATTAGGAGTATGGGAAAAAGTACCATATTATACAATAGATGATACAATACCATATGGGCATGGAGAAAAATCTGTAATGATGATAACAGAATATATGAAATTAACACCAGAAGAGAAATATTCAATAAGATGGCATATGGGATATACAGAACCAAAAGAAGTATATAATACTATTGGAGCAGCATATAAAAAATATCCAATAGCTTTACTTACACATGAAGCAGATTTAGAAGCAACATATTTTTATGATACATAAATATAAAGAAAAGGATGGAAATAAGATGTTAGCATATATAAAAGGAACATTAGAAATAAAAATGACAGGATATGTAGTAATAGATGTAGGAGGATTAGGTTATAAAGTATTCATGTCAGATACAGGAATAGAAAAATTAGGAAATATAGGGGAAAAAGTAAAAGTACATACATATTACAGAGTAAGAGAAGATGATATCAGTATATATGGTTTTAATACACAAGAAGAGTTGAAAATGTTTGAATTATTAATCAGTGTAAGTGGAGTAGGAGCAAAAACAGCGTTAACAATGCTTGCAATTTGTGAACCTTCTGAATTTGCATTAGCTGTAATATCAGAAGATATAAAGACATTAACAACAATTCCTGGTATTGGTCCGAAATCAGCAAAAAGAATAATATTAGAATTAAAAGACAAAATAAAGAAAGAACAACAAATAGAAGAATTAACAAATGCTTCAAAAGGAATAAAACAAAATACAGAAACAAACATAAAAGTAAAACAAGCAATACAAGATGATAACAAAATATTAGAAGCAATAGCAGCACTTCAAGTATTAGGATATAATAGAAAATCAATAGAAAAAGCATTCGAAAAAATAGAAAATAAGAAAGAGTTATCAACAGAAGATTTAATTAAAAAAGGATTATTATTATTAGGAAAAGAATTATAAAGAGGAAGTAGATAATAATGAATTCAAATGAACCATTAGCATTTAGAATAAGACCTAAAACATTAGATGAATATGTAGGTCAAGAACATGTTTTAGGAAAAGATAAAATATTATATAGAACAATAAAAGCAGATAGATTATCAAGCATTATATTATTTGGACCTCCTGGATGTGGGAAAACATCACTTGCAAGAGTAATTAGTGAGACAACAAAATATAAATTTTATAAAATAAATGCAGTAACAGCAGGAGTAGCAGATATAAAAAGAGTAATAGAAGAAACAAAAAATTTTATGCTAAATCCAGCAGGAAAAAGTATATTATTTATTGATGAGATTCATAGATTTAATAAATTACAGCAAGATGCATTGCTTCCATATGTAGAAAATGGAACAATAATACTAATTGGAGCAACAACTGAAAATCCATATTTTGAAGTAAACAAAGCTTTAATATCAAGATCTATGGTAATAAAATTGAATCCATTAACAGAAGAAAATATATTTCAAATATTAAAAAATGCAATTGAAAGAAAAGATGGATTAGGAGAATATAATATAAAAATAGAAGATGAAACACTAAAAAAACTAGCAATAATTAGTGGAGGAGATGTAAGAACAGCCTTAAATGGATTAGAAGTTGCAGTACTAACAACAAATATGCAAGAAGATGGATATATACATATAACTGATGAAGTAATAAAAAATAGTGTGCAATCAAAAAAAGCAATATTTGATAAAAATGGTGAAGAACATTATGACAATATAAGTGCATTCATAAAATCAATGAGAGGTTCAGATCCAGATGCAGCAGTATTCTATTTAGCAAGAGCCATAAATGGTGGAGAAGATCCAATGTTTCTAGCAAGAAGGATAGTTATTTGTGCATCAGAAGATGTAGGAATGGCAAATCCAAATGCACTAGTGGTAGCAAATGCAGCAATGCAAGCAGTACATATGATAGGGATGCCGGAAGCAAGAATAATACTTTCGGAAGCAGCAATATATGTAGCAACATCAAAAAAATCAAATGCAGCATACATGGCAATAAATAATGCTTTACAGGATGTAAAAACAAAAGATACAGGAGAAGTACCAATGCATATAAGAAATGCTCCAATAGAAAAAATGAAAGAACTAGGATATCATGAAGGATATTTATATCCGCATAATTTCCCTGGACACTATGTAGAGCAACAATACTTACCAGACAAAATGTTAGGAACAAAATATTATATAGAAGACTGATATTTTGCTTAGGAACACTATTGGGATACTTTTTGAATAAAATAAAAAAATGTGGATAACCTACTAAAAAGTAGGTTTTTTTATGGACAAGAATAGAATAAAAAACTTTTCAAGAAAAGATATTTTAGAATTAAGTATAGTAGGTATATTAGCAGGAATAATTAGCGGATTATTTTCGACAGGTGGTGGTATGATATTAGTTCCAGCATTTATTTATCTTTTGAAATTAGATAATACAAAAGCAAGAGGAACATCAGTATTTTGCATATTACCAATGGTAGTTACAAGTAGTTTTTTTTACTATAAAGAAAATCTTATAGATTGGAAAGTAGCAATATTATGTGCAATAGGAGGAACTATCGGAGGATATATAGGAGCAAAATTATTAAAAAGACTACCAGAGAAAATATTAAAAATAGCATTTACTATATTTTTAATATATGCATCATATAAAATGTTAATATAAATAAATTTGCAAGAACTACTATATAAAGTAGGTTTTTAAAATGATAGAAATTTTAATTGGAATTGTATCTGGAATCGTAAGTGGAACAGGAATGGGGGGAGGAACAATATTAATATTTCTCCTTACATTTCTAATGAACTTAGAACAACATATAGCGCAGGCAACAAATTTAATATTTTTTATACCAACATCAATAGTTGCAATAATAGTAAATTTGAGAAACAAAAATATATATTTAAAATCAGCAATTATTATATCAATATTTGGGATATTAGGAGCAATTATAGGAGCGAATATATCTATAAATATGGATGTTAAAATTTTAAAAAAAGCATTTGGAATATTTTTAGCAATAATTGCTATTCATGAAATATATACCATAGTAAAATTATATAAAAAGGCATAAAAATAAAAAAATGACAAATAATAAAAAAAGATAACATTAGTAAAAAAGGAGAGTGTAGATATGAAATTTGTTAAAGGAATTATGATAGGAGGATTAATAACTACTGGATTAATAATGATGTATGCAGAATCAGATATGATGAATAAAAAGAAAGTAATGAAAAAAGGAAAACAATTTGCAAGAAAAATGGGAATAATGTAAAAAGATAAGATTATTAATAAAAAACAGTTTAGGCAAGAAAACCTTAACTGTTTTATTTAATTATCTGTAAAAAACAAAATAATTTACTAAATTCTGATATAATTTACTAAATTCTGATATAATTTATTGCAAAAAGGGCTCAAGTATTGTAAAATATTAAAAGAAAATAAAAAAGGAATGATAATAAAAAATGCAAGAGAATTTACAGGAATTAGAACAACAAGTAGAAAGAGAAATAGAGCCATTTTTAAAGAATATTGATAGTATCTGTGCTAATAATAGTAAAAAAGTATTAAAAGCTTTTCAAGATTGCCATTTACAAGAACAACATCTAAATTCATATACAGGATATGGAATAGATGAACCAGGAAGAGATAAAATTGAAGAAATATATAGTAAGATATTTAAATCAGAAGATAGTTTAGTAAGATCACAATTAATTTCTGGAACACATGCACTAGCAATTACGTTATCTGCTTTATTAAGACCAGGAGATAAAATGCTAAGTATAACGGGTGAACCATATGATACATTACAAACAGTAATAGGAATAGGAAAAGAAGAAAGCAAAAGCTCTTTAAAATCGTATAATATTTCATATGACCAAATAGATTTAATAGAAAATGACTTCGATTACGAAAAAATACTAAAAAAATTATCCACAGAAAATATAAAACTTGTGGAAATTCAAAGATCAAGAGGATATTCTACAAGAAAAAGTCTAACAATAGAGCAAATAGAAAAAGTGATTAATAAAATTAGGACAGTAAATAAAGATGTAATAATAATGGTAGATAACTGCTATGGAGAGTTTGTTGAAGAAAAAGAACCAATAGAAGTTGGAGCAGATATAGCAGTAGGGTCTTTGATGAAAAATTTAGGAGCAGGAATAGCAACATCAGGAGCATATATTACAGGAAAAAAAGATTTAATTAACCTATGTGCTGAGAGATTAACATCACCAGGTATTGGGAAAGAAATAGGACCTTCATTAAATCAAAATCCATTATTTATAAAAGGATTATATTTTGCACCAAGTGTTGTAGCAAGTAGTGTTAAAACAGCAATATTTGCAAGTTGTATACTAGAAAAGTTAGGATATAAAGTAGAACCAAAGTATAATGAAAAAAGAGCAGATATAGTACAAACAATTCACTTAGGAGATAAAGAAAAATTAATCAAATTCTGTCAGGGAATACAAAAAGGATCACCAATAGATTCAGATATAATTCCATATCCAGGTGATATGGGAGGATATGAAGATAAAGTCATAATGGCAGCAGGAACATTTACACAAGGATCTACAATAGAACTTAGTTGTGATGGACCAATACGTAAGCCATATATTGCATATATGCAAGGAGGTCTTACATACGAATATGGAAAACTAGGAATAATGGAAGCAATAAAATATATGCAAAATAATTAAAATAAAATTATTTGGAGGAATGAAAAATGGGTGTAGTTATTACTTTATTAGTTTTAATAATATTAATTGTTGCAATTTTAGTATTAGCAGGAAGTGCACAAAGAGCAGAAGAAAGACAAAAAGAAAAAGAAAGAAAAGAAATGGAAAAGCTAGCTAAGCAAGAAATTAAAAACAGAAATAAAGAAGCAAAAAATAGCAAGGATGAATTTGTAGATGTTTTCAAAAAAGAAAATATTAATTTAAATAATAATCAAAATGAAAACTATGAAAACAACGAAGTAGGAGAAACAATAGATATACAAGAGATAGAAGAATCAGAAGAAACTCAAAATAACAGTGAAGAAGTGGAAAATACAGTTATTTTACCTATGGATAGTGACGACGATAATAATGAACAAGAAGATATAAAAATAGAAAAAGAAGATAAAGATATTAAAGAAGATAATTTACAAACTGAAAATAGTGCTGATATACAATTCTTTTTTGATGAACCAGATGAAGAAGAAAAAAATAAAGAAGATATAAAAGAAAACAAAGAAGAGAATAAAAAAGTTGAACAAGAAAGTGAAAAAGAAGAAAGTAAAGAACCAATAGAAGGAATAGAGTTTTTCTTTGATGATAATTTAGATCAATATATAAAAGAAGCGCAAAAAAATGATATAGGATATTTAAATGGCGATGAACCAGAAGACAAGCCTAAAAAAACAACTACAAAGAAAACATCAACGAAAACAACAAGCAATAAAACAGAAACCAAAAAGAAAGCTACTAAAACAACAAGTACAGCTAAGAAAACAACAACTAAAACTACTTCAAAGAAAACAACTAACACACCAAAGAAAACAAATACGACTACAAAAAAATCAGGAACAACAACTAGAAAAAAGAAAACAGAATAGGAATATAAAATAATGATAAAAGTAATAGTAATTGGTGGAGGACCAGCGGGAATGATGGCCGCAATTACAGCAAGTAATAATAATAAACAAGTAACCCTTTTAGAAAAAATGCCATCATTAGGAAGAAAATTATTAATAACAGGAAAAGGAAGATGTAATATTACATCTTCCTTAGACATGCCAGAATTTATAGAAAACACACCGACAAATGGCAAATTTTTATATAGCTGCTATAAAAATTATACCAACAAAGATATTATAAACTTTTTAGAAATACAAGGACTGGAAGTAAAAGAAGAAAGAGGAAATAGAATATTTCCAAAAACAGACAAGTCAATAGATGTTTTAAAATGCTTTACAAACAAATTAAAAGAAAAAAATGTTAATATAAAATATAATACAAAAGTTACCAAAATAATAGTTTCAAAAACAAGAGATACAGATAAATTAAAAGTTGAAGGAGTAGAAACAGATAAAGGAATGGAAAAAGCAGATAAAATAATATTAGCAACGGGAGGAATGAGCTATCCTTTGACAGGTTCAACAGGTGATGGATATTATTTAGCAAAAGAATTAGGACATACAATAATAAAAGTAAAACCATCACTAATACCATTAGAAATATATGAAAAAAATATATGTAAGGAACTACAAGGATTAACATTAAAGAATGTATCTATTTACTTAAAAGACATTGAAAATAAAAAAATAATATATCAGGATTTTGGAGAAATGATATTTACTCACTTTGGTATTTCTGGACCAATTGTATTAAGTTCATCAGCTCATTTAACAAGATATAAAAACTGCAATGAAAAGATGAAAAATAAAAAAATAAAATTTATAATAGACTTAAAACCAGCTTTGAGTGAAGAAAAATTAGAAGAAAGAATAATGAGAGATTTTTTAGAATTTAAAAATAAACAATTTAAAAACAGTTTAGATAAGTTATTGCCTAAAAAATTAATTCCAATAATTATCAAAAAAAGTTTAATACCAGAAAATAGAAAAATAAATGAAATAACAAAAAAAGAAAGAAAAATATTGACTAAATTACTAAAAAATTTTGAATTAGATGTTAAAGATTTTAGACCTATTGAAGAAGCAATTATAACAAGTGGAGGGATTTCAACAAAAGAAATAAACCCAAAGACAATGGAATCAAAATTAGTTGAAAATCTCTATTTTGCAGGAGAAATAATTGATGTAGATAGCTATACGGGAGGATTCAATTTACAAATAGCATATTCAACCGGATATACAGCAGGATTACTTCAATAATATGATATAATACAGTTATGTAGTTAACTGTATTTTAATTTTAGGAGATGTAGAAATGGAAGAGTTTATTACAATAAAAGAAAATGTACAAACAGAAATTATAGAAAAAAAATCTAAATTTATAGCAAATATGTTTTATGTAGAAAGTTGTGAAGAAGCAGAAAAAATAATAAAAGATACAAGAAAAAAATACTTCGATGCAAAACATAATTGCATAGCATATAGAGTTATAGAAAATGAACAGATAATTGAAAGATCTAATGATGATGGAGAACCTTCTGGAACAGCGGGGAGTCCAATGTTAAATATTCTACAAAAAAACAAATTTGTAAATGTATTAATAATAGTAACTAGATATTTTGGAGGAATACTATTAGGTACAGGAGGATTGGTAAGAGCTTATTCAAGTAGTTTACAAAAAGCAATAGACAAGGCACAAAAAGTTATAAAATGTGAAGGACAAGAAATCTTAATAGAAATAGATTATAGTGAATTTGAAAATTTTAAATACTATTGTAAAAAAAATGATATATATATTGAAAAAGTGGAATATAAAGATTATATTGTTTGTATAATCATATTAGAAAATTGCAAAAAAGAAATATTGAAGAAAGATTATGAAAGAAAAAAAATCATTATAAGAGATTTAAAAGATTTATCTAAAAAATATATAACAAAAAGCATAGAAAAATAAATATTTTGTAAAAGATTTGGAAAAAACTTCCAAAAAACATTGCTTTTCCTTAAATATAATAATATAATCAAATTGTAAAAAATTTACAGTGAAATAGGAGGGAAAGATGAAAGAAAAAGCAAAAATCTTGATAGCAGATGATAATCAAGAATTTAGTAAAACATTATCTTCATATATTAATAATCAAGAAGATATGGAAGTAATTGCAATAGCAAAGGATGGAAATGAAGCCATAGATATGATAGTGGCAAATAACCCAGATGTAGTATTATTAGATGTTATAATGCCACATTTAGACGGGTTAGGGGTATTAGAAAAAATAAATAATATGGAAGGAAAAGATAAGCCAGTATGTATAATGTTATCAGCAGTAGGGCAAGATAAAATTACTCAAAAAGCAATAGAATTAGGGGCGGATTATTATGTGGTAAAACCATTTGACATAGAATTACTAATAAAAAGGATAAAAGAAATAAAATTTCATAAACCTAACCAAAATTCAAACTATTTTATCACAAGAGAAATAAAACCTCAATATATAGAGCTATCAGGTGATGGGAGTAAAAAAGAAGAAAATTTAGAGGCACTTGTTACAAATATAATACATGAAGTAGGAGTTCCTGCTCATATAAAAGGATATCAATATTTAAGAGAAGCAATTATGATGGTTGTAAATGATATTGATGTTATAAATCAAATTACAAAAAGTTTGTATCCGAAAATAGCATTTAAATATAATACAACACCAAGTCGTGTAGAAAGAGCAATACGACACGCAATAGAAGTTGCATGGGGAAGAGGACAACAAGAAGCGGTAGAAAATATATTTGGATACACAATATCAGCAAGTAAAGGAAAACCTACAAATTCAGAATTTATAGCGATGATTGCTGACAAATTGCGACTTGAATTAAAGAGTGCATAAGATTTTAGCAAACGTTAGAAGCGGAAGAAATACAAGACTGGAAAAAATAACCACTAAGCCTATAAACTATATGAAAATACATATAGAATTTGTAAAAAATTCGCATACAAACCTATAAATATAAATAGAAAAAAGCAATAAACTTTTCCTATTTATTGGGTTATTGTTTAAATTATTTATAAACAATAATTCAGTAGAAAGGAGAAGTTTTTTTATGTTGCAAATTGATTATGATATTGATGATTTTATGACCTATTGTGAGGTTAAGAATCTGTCGAAAAAGACATTGGCAAGTTATGAGCAAACTTTAAGACTATTCGCGCAGTATTTAAAACAAGAGTTTAAAATAGAAGAGGCAGGGCAAGTCAAAGAAATACATATAAGAGAATATATAAATTATTTACAAGAAAGAGGCAAATATACAGTAGTTGCGAATGAAAATACAAGGAAAACCAATTTTCCAGAAAATAGACTTGATTATCAAAAAGAAATAAGTAAAACAACAGTAAATAATTATATTAGAAATATCAAAGTATTTTTCAATTATATGTATGAGAATAGATATATAAGCAATAACCCAATAAGAAGAGTAAAACAATTAAAAAATGCAAGAAAAGTCGTGGGTTACATAGAAGATAACGATATGAATAAGTTACTAAAATGTTTTGACTTGTCAAAGTTCCACGAATATAGAGATTATGTAATAGCGCAGTTAATTTTTGATACTGGAATGAGAATAGGCGAAACTCTTTTGATAAAAGAGGAATACATTGACTTTGTAAGAAGAACGATATTACTACCAGCAGATATAACAAAAGGAAAAAAAGATAGATACGTGTTTTTCTCGGCGGAAATGCTAAAAGAACTAAAAAGGTGGTTACAATATAAAGACAGATATAAGCAATGTGAATATGTATTTTGTACAACAAAAGGAACACCGTTAAAAGTTAGTAATTATGAAACGAATTTTAAGAAATATGGTAAGAGAATAGGAAAAGAAGAGATACACCCACATATGTTAAGAAACAACTTTTCAAAGCGATTTTTAATGAATGGTGGAGATATATACACTTTATCAAAAATACTAGGACATTCAAGCGTAACAGTAACAGAAGAGGCATATTTAGATTTACAAAATGAAGATTTAAGAACAAAATATCAAAAATATTCTCCATTATTAAATCTAAAAAGGGCTTAAAAGGAGAGGGGAAAATGACAATAATAGATAGAAAAATAAAAGAGTTAATGAAAATACTTGAAAAAGAGAACTGGAAAGCAATAGAAATAGAAACAGTTGGTGGTGTAGTAAGTGTAAAATTTGTATTACATAAGCCAAAATATAAATTTTTAAAAACAACAGAAATGATACAATTTTATGATAGAATAACGGACAAGATAATTTTAATTGATATTTATTGTGCGACGGAAATTGTGATAAATGAAGAAAAGCAAGAGTACGAAATAGAACTATACCACGAGGAATATGTTAAAATGAAAATGTATTGAAAATAAAAGAAAGGCGGAAAAATTATGAAAAGAGTAAAAGAAAAGGAATTACAACAATATATACAAAAATTTAATAGTAAGAATATTATAGTTAATTTAGGTGGTGTCATAAATGCAAAAATACAAATGGAGAAGGTAAAAAGCCATTATAATACAAGAAATGGAATTATAAGTTTAAGCGATTTAAGGACAAACATTAAAATTGATACAAGTACAGTCTATAAAATGCAGGTAAGCGAAAATGAAACAATATTTGAGGTATATTTAGACAATGGGTTAGATTTAAGAATAGAAAAATAAAAAGTATGTCAAATTATATTTATTGCATTGATTTATGGTGAAAAATAGTGTAATATAATAGCAACCTTTTTGTCGAAGGTAGTCTTTACTTAAAGGCGGAAAGGGGGAAAAGACAAATGACAAATGCTGAACTTATTTTGCGATTAGTAGAAATGCTTTTACAACAAAAAGAAGAAACTATGAAAGCAAAAGAAAAACAAGAAAAGACTAAGGAATAATGTAGTAATACATATTTCCAAAACAGAGTAGAGGTTGTGATCTACTCTGTTTTTTTACAAATAAAAAAAGTATGTGCAGTTGTGATACACATACCAGACAAATGACATCTGCTGAACACAAGATATCTAATGTAACTATATAATAGCACATATTAAAAAATAAGTCAAATTTTTTATGAAAAATTTGTACAAAAATCATAAGCAAAAAATGGAATAATATTTGAAATATTTTATATAATTAGCTTAAAATTAAGAATAGAAAAATAATAATATAAAGTGCGCGAAAAGTCAAATATTTAATTTTTTCGCGCGTTTCCTTATTTCTTTGGATAAGAGTTGCAAATATCACTTGCACCTGTAATATAGTTCATATCTACATCATAAAGTCGCGCCAATTTTATTAGACTATCAATAGGAATACGAGTATAACCTAATTCATAATCACTATATGTTTTTTGACATATACATAAAAAATCGGCTATTTGTTGTTGAGTGTATGAGTTATTAAGCCTAAGGCTTCTAATAATATTATTCCATACCATAATTCCATTCCTTTACTATAAATTAAAGATAGGCGATTTTTTACCTATCTTATGAGTTTTAATTATTATTAAGAGGTTTGAAAGTCATTTCTCCTATTGATGTTCCTTGAATATTTGCATTATTTTTTCTACCTCTTGAACTTCTTGGCTTTTTAATATCGTTTTTGTTTACGATAACTTTTGAACATTCGTTGATAATTTTTTCAAGATAATTTTCGGCAGTTACTGTTTTTTCTCCTCCTGTTATTTCTGAGGCATCGTTTATTTTTCTTATGTTATCAAAAAAGTCTGGTGGACAAATTGTTTGTTTTGAAACTGTATCTAATACAATTTTCATAAAATCATATCCTTTCTTTACAAAATTTGACATTAT
>CALXKA010000019.1 GCA_944388765.1 uncultured Clostridia bacterium | reverse complement strand
AGATTCATTTGCAATTTATGATGATCAAGAAGAATTAGCAAAGGGTGGATACCTACTTACAAGAGAGAATAGTCAATTCAAAGTTATAGATATAAACGGAAAAGTAAAATTGCAATTAGAGAGATTTGAAAGACCAGATAGCGGAATCACAAAAGATGGAATAATTAGTATATATAATACACAAGACAATGAACATTATTATAAGAACCTTAAAGGAGATAAAATAGTAGTTGGAGTAAAATAAGTGTATGTAAAAGATACTCTATAATTAACTATATTCTAATTAGTTTGAGTTAGTAAAACAAAAGTAATGAAAATAGATAGAATATTTTTATGTGATAAAATAAATGTAGATACAAAAAGGTGTTTACATTTATTTTTTGATATAATAAGAAAAAAGGAGGTATTTTAAGAGAAAATTAAAAAAGAAAAAATAGATATTGGTCAAAAGAAGAAAAAATAAGAATAATTAATAAGGTTTTAGTTGATAAAATTTTTGAGGGGGACAACTAGTTTAGCTATACTAATTTGCTATAATGGTAATGCAAGAAAATTTACAAAAGTGATTCTGAAACTGTGTTGTTAATTGATAGATAGAATAATCAAGAAACATTAGATATACACCATAAATCATCAAAGATGAAAGAAGTAGTAAAATTAAGAGACAAATGTAATCTTAGTATGGAGATAGAGTAATTTGTTGAGATAAATAAGTAGAAATTTTAATTACAAGTTGATTTTTTTCTATATATATATTAAAATATCCTAAATATTTTAATAATAAATATATTGGAGGAATTTATGCGTAACTTTTTAAAAGGCATTATTGTAGGAATTGGAGGAATTGCACCAGGATTAAGTGGAAGTGTTTTACTAGTGATTTTGGGACTATATCAAAAAACATTAACTGCAATAGGAACATTATTCAAAGATTTTAAGAAAAATGTTTTGTTTTTATTTCCTTTAATTTTAGGATTTGGAATAGGAGTAATAATATTTAGTAAAATAGTTAATTATTTATTAGGAAATTTTGAAATGTATACAAGATTTGCGTTTTTAGGTTTAGTTGTAGGAACCATACCTTTATTTTATAAAGAAGTAAAAAAAGAAGGAATTAGTAAGCGATATTATGTGATTATTTTAATAGCTTTATTGATAGGATTTTCTTTATTTGATATAAATAGAGGAATGTTTCCAACAATTACAGAACCTAATATATTTCAGTCTATATTTTTAGGAATAGCAGTTGCGGGATCTTCAATAGTTCCTGGTGTAGATAGTGCAGTAATATTATCATCTTTGGGATTATATGAATTATATGTAAGTTCTTTGGCTAATTTTAATTTATCTGTTTTAATACCAGCAGGGATTGGATTAGTGATTGGAGCATTAGTAATATCTTTTCTAATTAATAAATTAATTAGTAGATATTATACAATAACTTTTTCCATAATATTTGGTTTGTTTTTATCAATTATTCCTAATGTATTGAATAATAGTTGTGTACTAGGATTTAATGTACAATCAGTTATTGCAATTCTAATGGCAATAATCGGTTTTGGAGTTTCATTTTTCTTAGGTGATATTAAAGGAAATATGACAAAATTAAAAGGAATTTTTAAATCTTTTAAAGGAATGGTTAATATGAAAAGAGTTGAAAGATTAACAGAAAATAATAAGATTTAATTATGATTAATTTAGGGGAGTTATGTTTAATAACTCTTTTAATTTAGATATATATATTGACATGGAGTGAACATTAAATGATATAGTATAAATATAAAATGAAGGAGAATGCTAATGAGAAAAAAGAAAAAGCGTGTAAAAAGAACACGATTAAAAAATTTAAGTTATAAAAAAATTATAGTGTTATTAGTAGCAATATTACTAATTTTTATAATATATAATGTGATTACACAAAAAACTTCTTCAATTGCTAAAATATCAAATATTATAGAACAAACAAACTATGGAAAAATAACAAGATATATAGTATATGGAACGCATTTAAATATAGAAGGAAATATAGAAATACATGAACAAAACAAAATAGAAAAAGTACAAGTTGTAGCAAAAAGCATATCTGGGAACGAATTAATAATAGATACAGAATATGATTATAGCAATAATTTACTTTCTTTTTCTACACTTGATCAAATTAATACAGAATTAAATTTGGAAGAATTGGATGTAACGGATTATTATATATTATTAAAGATTCAGTTTTTAGATAATGATGTAAAATACTATTCTTTACTAAATGATACAGAATATGGAAATATAGATTATTACACATTGACTAGAAATGGTAGGAATAATAAAATTCATATAAATTTCGGTTCATATAAAGAGATTCCTTTTTTAGGTTTAAATATAACAAAAGTAAATAAATTACCTGAGGATGTATATGATATGGTAATCGACCCAGGACATGGTGGAAGTGATAGTGGGGCTATAAATGGCAAACATAAAGAATCAGATATAGTACTAGATTACGCAATAGATTTAAAAAATAAATTAGAAGATATAGGGTTAAAAGTACTTTTGACAAGAGATGGCTCTGAATCAGAAGATGATGATATGGTATATAATATATATGATGAAGATGGACGAGTAACTCTTGCAAATGAATCAAAAGCAAAAGTAATTTTATCTTTACATTTAAATAGCAATGAAGTTGAAATTACAGAAGGTGGAGTAGAAATCTATGCTTGTCCAAATAGTGATTTAACTTTTGCAAAATTACTTGCAACAAATATTGTAAATATAGCTGATACAAAATATTCTCAAATGGAAACATATAAAGAAGCAGAAGGAGTATATGTACGTACTATTGAAATAGATAGGAATAGAACTTCATCATTTACAAGAAATTATAAAGGAATATTTGATTCCATACCATATCTATTTATTACAAGAGAAACTGGTGGAATTGCAACAGGAGCTTATGTAGATGGAACAAATCCAAACTATGGAGAAAATAAATATCGTAATTCAAATGTTGGATTAGAAGGATATTTAATTGAACTAGGATATATAAATTCTGATGAAGATTTGTATAATATTTTAGAAAATGAAAGTTCCTATGTAGAGGCAATTTGCACTAGCATAGATACGTTTTATAAAATAACAGATGATTAAAGTTTTATTTGTGATTTTGTATATAAATGAAAATCTAAATTTTTGATTCCGAATGTAGAACATAATTCAGTAGAAAAACTTTCGTATCATTGCAATACCCTCAATAAAATCTAGGTACATTATGAAAGAGCGAAAAAATGAAGTTTTAACAAACTATTAATGATTTCTTAAAATCTTCTTACAATTTTAGAGTAAGATGAATTAAAATTTATGTTATAATGATGGTAAAGGAAGTTAAAAATTTAAGATGAATTAGAAGTGAAAATAAAAGAAAAATGTAAAATAGATGAGGAATTAGGATGAATATTAGATTGGCAAATAAAAATGATATAGAAGATATAAATAATTTATTTAAAAAAGTTGTTAAAGACATGAAAACAAAAAAGATAGAAATGTGGAATTATTACTATCCTTTTTGTGAATTTGAAAAAGATATTAATAGTAATACGATGTATATTATACAAGAAAATAATAAAATTATTGGAGCTTTTGTTTTGAATGATTTCGAAAGTTCGGATTTTAATAGTATAGAATGGACGATAAATAACGAAAAATGGACTAGTATAAATAGATTTGCAATATCACCGGAAATGCAAGGAAAGGGATATGCAAAAAAGTCAATGAAGGTTATCGAAGAAATAACAAAGAAAAATGGGTATAAAGTTATTAGATTAACTGTTTGGGAAAAAAATGAAATTGCAATACAATTATATGAAACCTGTGGTTTTAAAAAAGTTACAAATGGTTCATATACAATAAATGATATGCTATTTATAGGATAT
This sequence comes from uncultured Clostridia bacterium, assembly GCA_944388765.1. GTDB lineage: Bacteria > Bacillota > Clostridia > TANB77 > CAG-508 > CAG-269. The sequence goes on along the minus strand of CALXKA010000019.1, from coordinate 22,377 downwards.
GAAAAACAAATATAATAATAGAGTATAAATTTACAAATTAGAATATAATTTTTATTAAAAAACTACTACACAAAAAAGAAAAAGTATGATAAAATATCTAAGAATTAACAAATTGGAAAAATTTGATTAAAACAATATAAATATTAAATGGAAAAATAATGTATAAAAGATAAAGGAGGAAGTAATAATGTCAGGACATAGCAAATGGCACAATATTCAAGCAAAAAAAGGAAAAGCAGATGCAGCAAGAGGAAAAATATTTACAAAATTAGGTAGAGAACTATTAATAGCAGTAAAAGAAGGTGGACCAGATCCAGCAGGAAATTCAAAACTAAAAAATGTGATTGCAAAATGTAAAGCAGCAAATATGCCAAATGACACAATTAACAACGCAATAAAAAAAGCATCAACAAGTAATGAAAATTATGAAGAAATAATATATGAGGGATATGGACCAAATGGAGTAGCTGTAATAGTGGAAGCTGCAACAGATAATAAAAATAGAACAGCAGCAGATGTAAGACATGCATTTGATAAATCAGGAGGAAATTTAGGTACAACTGGTTGTGTATCATATATGTTTAATAAAAAAGGAGTAATAGTAATAGAAAAAGCTTCAACTAATATGGATGAAGATGAATTAATGATGCTTGCTGTTGATAGTGGAGCAGAAGATTTTGTTTCATCAGATGAAGTATATGAAATTACAACAGACCCAGCAGATTTTTCAAATGTGCGTGAAAAATTAGAAGAAGCAGGTCTTGAATTCTTAGAAGCACAAGTACAAATGGTACCTACAACAACAGTTAGTCTTGATGAAAAAGGTGCTGAAAAGATGGAAAGATTAATTGAAAGATTAGAAGACTTAGATGATGTTTCTAATATATATCACAACTGGGAAGAATAAAAAAATAATAGATAAATGATAGTAATATTATTTATCTATTTATGTTATATAAGATAAGGAATGATAATGTTATGAATCAAAAGAAAAATAAAGGATTAAAAATTGCCATAATTATAATTTCTATTATTATATTAATTTTAATAGCTACAATTGTTAGCATATATTTTTTGACAGATGTTTTTAGAAGTAATAAAGAGTCATTTTTTAAATATACTTCTCAATTAATTAGTCAAGAAGATGGATTTATAGATGATAGTTTAAAACAATATTTAGAGAAAAAGCAAAATACACCATACGAAGATAATGGAAGTATCGATTTTGATATATCAATACCAGATATGGGGCAAGATAATGAAGCTCTTAACAATTTTAATATTAATTTTTCTGGTAAAACTGATAATGCTAATACAAAAAATGAACAAAATATTATATTAAATTATTCAAATGATGTTAATTTTCCATTATATTATAAAAAAGTAAATGATGTACAAGGAATACAAACAGATCGTATAGGTAGTAAGTATATAGCAATTAGAGATGGAGAAGAAATACAAGCATTAGAAGATTTTAATTTAGAGTTAAATGGATTAGAAGAAACTAGTATACTATATAATAGTATTAAAAATTCAGATATTAATTTACAGAATCTGAAAACAACATATTTTGATAATATATTTTGTCAAATACAAGATGATAAGTTTTCTAAAATTAGCGAAGAAAATACAACAGGATATAAATTAACATTATCAGGGGATAATTTGAAAAATGTATTAATTCAAATATTAGAAAATTTAAAAGCTGATGAAGAAACTTTAAATAAGCTAAATGAATTATTAGGGTTAGAGCAAAGTGCATCAAAAATAAGAAGTACAAATATTGATTCATTAATAAATGATGTAACGAATAATCAAGATACAGGGAATTTAGAAATAACAGTATATAAATCTAATGGAAAAGTATCTAAGATAGATATTCAATATGAAAATTTAAAGTTGTTAATAGAAAAAGAAAAACAAGAAAATGTATTAACATACAATGCAAACATTGAGGTACTACAAAATTCAGAACAGATATTTAGCACAAGTGTAGTTGCTAGATATACAGGAATAGAAAGTAATAATGTAACAGAAAGTTATGAAATATCTATGGGAACTAATTATTCTAATCAAGATGAGACAGAACAAGTAACTAGTAACCAAGATGTTGAATATAAATATACAATAAATAACACAGTACAATTCACAGGAAATTCAGATATTCAAGATTTTTCAACAGAAAATGCAATAATTTTAAATGATCAAGAAGAAGAATATGTATCGAATTTGATGAGAGCAATAGAACAAAGGTTACAAGCTGTAAATCAAGAACAAATGGAACAAATAGAAATAGTATCAGAACAAAATCCTTTGAATTATATAATGCCAAGTATAATTGTAGAAAAGTTAACAGGTAACACAACTGGAAATAATATTTCAGAAGAAGAAATAGCAACTTTTAATGATAAATTCTATCTATATGAAGGTACAAGTCAAAAAGGTGTTACAGTAAGAGGTTTAATGTCTATAATACAAACTAATAATGAATCAGCAACAAGTGATAATAGAAAAATCAAAGAGATACATTTTGATGGTGAAGAATATGAAGCAACAGATCAGAATATAACATTAATAAAAGATTCAATAGAACCTGAAACATTATATAGAGTAGAATTTGAATTAGATGCAAATTCAGGATTAATATATAGAACTGTAATAAATAAACAATGATAAGTTCTTAAACTTAAAAAGAAGCATATAATAAAGTATGCTTCTTTTTTGTTGCTTAAAATTAAAATTAGGAAGTGGAAAAATGTTAAATATAGATGAAGTAATTAAGTATTTTCCAAATCAGTTATATCAATTATTAAAAAATGTATCATTACAAAATCAGGCCGTAGAAAGCAGTTTACAGGAAATAAGAATTAGAGTTAATAGACCAATAATTTTAAAATTAAGACAAGCTGATATATTAATTGATTATAAAATTACTCAAACTGAGATATTACAAACATTAGAAAGATTGTGCGAAAATTCAATATATGCGTATAAAAATCAAATTTGCAATGGCTATTTAACAATAAAAGGAGGACATAGGATAGGAATAACTGGAACAGCAGTAGTAGAAGATGAAAAAGTAATTAATTTAAAATATATAACAAGTTTAAATTTTAGAATAGCAAGACAGATTTTAGGATGTTGTAATAAGTTCTTAAAAGAAATAATTAATAATGAAGATAATACAATATATAATACATTGCTTGTTTCTCCTCCTGGTAAAGGAAAGACTACAATTTTAAGAGATGTAATAAGAAGAATTAGTAATGGAGTAGAAGAGATGAATTTTACAGGAAAAACATGTGCAGTCGTTGATGAGAGAGGAGAAATTGCTGCAATGTATAAAGGTGTTCCACAAAATGATATTGGAATTAGAACAGATGTTATAGAAAATATTTCTAAATCAAAAGGAATAAAAATGCTAATACGTTCAATGGCACCAGAAATAATTGCTTGTGATGAAATTGGTTCAAGAGAAGATGTAGAAGCAATTAGTCAGGCAACAATATCAGGAGTTAAAGGAATATTTACAATGCATGGAAAAAATATAAATGATATAAAACAAAATAAATATATAAATACTTTGGTGGAAAATAAACAAATAGAAAAAATAATTTTCATCTAAGTTCTATTGAAATAGAGATATGCATATAATATAGAAAATAGAATTGGACAAGGCTAAATTATGAAAGGGAAATTTACATTATGTTGGCAATAAAATATTTTATGTTGTTCTTAGTATTAGTTGCATGTACACTGATAGGAAGATTTTTATCAAAAAAGTATGTATATAGATTAAATGAGTTAGAAGAAATGAAAAACGCTTTAAATATTTTTAAAACAAAAATAAAATTTACATATGAACCAATTCCTGAAATATTTCAAGAAATGTCAGAAAATATAAATAAAAATATATCAAATATTTTTATAAAAGCTAAAAATAAAATGCAAAACAAATCTGCAAGTATAGCATGGGAAGAAGCATTAGATGAGAATAATACAAATTTAACAAAAGAAGATAGATATGTATTAAAATCTTTATCAAAATTACTAGGACAAACAGATGTAGAAGGACAAACAAGTCAAATTGATATAACTCAAAAATTTTTAGAAACACAAATAAAACAAGCAGAAGAGGAAAAGAAAAAAAATGAAAAATTATATTCAAAATTGGGGACAACTATTGGACTAGTGATTGTTATTATATTAGCATAATAAAACATTATTAAATTTGAAAGGAATAATTAAAATGGATATAAATTTATTATTCAAAATTGCTGCGATTGGAATATTAGTTGCAGTACTACATCAAGTTTTGGTGAGAGCTGGAAGGGAAGATCAAGCAATGATGACAACACTTGCCGGATTAGTAATTGTATTAACAATGGTTATAAAAGAAATAAGTGGACTATTTGGTACAGTTCGTACATTATTTAATTTATAGACTAGGAGAAAGAAAAATGATTATAAAAATTATAGGAATTGCATTAATTGCTCTTATTATAATCATATTAATAAAACAATATAGACCTGAATTTGCAATTTACATTAGTTTGCTTACAGGTGTTTTAATACTTTTATTGGTAATTGATCAATTAAGCGAAATAATATCTTTATTGCAATCACTCGCAACAAAAGCCTCAATAAATAGTACATTCTTATCATTATTAATAAAAATAACAGGAATAGCATTTTTAGCAGAATTTGCAGTTAGTGTATGTAAAGATGCAGGAGAGGGAGCAATTGCAAGTAAAATAGAAATTGGAAGCAAAATTATAATAATAGCAATGTCAATACCAATAATATCAAGTTTACTAGAAATAATATTAAAAATATTACCAACTTAAAAAGGAGCTACAAATGAAAAGGATTATATTAAAAGTGTTTTTATTAGGTTTGCTATGCGTTATAATTCCTAATACACTAATATTTGCAAGTGATGACATAACAACACAAGATACAATACAAGAACAGAAAGAAGAGTTTGGTATACAAGATTTTATAAATAATTCAAAGCAATATACAATAGGGGAATTTTTTGAAAACATAGATATAGGGGAAGTGTTAAATGAAGCAATAGAAGGTGATATAGATAATAATAATATATTAAAAGCTGTTTTAAATATGTTTGGAATAGAAGTTGTTAGTAGCATAAAAGCAATTGTAACTATTTTAGCGATTATAGTTATACATAGTTTGTTAAAATCAATAAGTGAAAGTTTGGAAAACGAAGGAATTGCAAAACTTATATATTATGTGCAATATATTTTGATTATAACTATTGTAATGTCTAATTTTTCAGAAATTATAACAATGGTAAGAGAAACAACAACAGATTTAGTCGCTTTTATGAATATGTTAGTGCCATTATTAATTACTTTAATGATGTATACAGGAAGTATTGCAACAAGTGGAGTTATAGAACCCATAATATTATTTATGATTAATTTTATAGGAAACATAATACAAAATATAATATTACCACTTGTACTAATATTTACAAGTTTAGTTATTTTATCAAAATTAACAGACAAAATACAAATAAGTAAATTATCAAAATTTCTAAAATCAGGTATAGTATGGTTTTTAGGTATTATACTTACAGTATTTGTTGGAGTAGTTTCGTTAGAGGGGACAATGTCAAGCAGTGTCGATGGGGTTACTGCAAAGACTACAAAAGCAGTTATAAGTTCAGCTGTACCTGTTGTAGGTAAAATTTTAGGCGATGCAGTAGATACTGTTTTAGGAGGAGGAATAATATTAAAAAATGCAATAGGATTGGTTGGAGTAATAATTGTAATTGGAATGTGTATTGCACCAATTTTAAAACTTGCAATATTATGTATTACATATAAATTTTTAGCAACAATTACAGAACCAATTGCAGACTCTAATATAACAGGGCTGTTAGAACAAATAGGAGATATATTTAAAATTTTATTAGCAATTTTATGTTCTATATCATTCATGTTAATTATAGGTACAGCATTAGTATTAAAAATTTCGAATAGTGGAATGATGTATAGATAGATTAATATAGAAAGGAAAAAAGAATGATAGAGTTTATAAGTTCTTGGGCAAAAAGCTTAGGACTAGCAATAGTTATAGTTTCTATCTTAGAGATGTTATTACCAAATAATAAGAATAAAAAATATATAAGAATGGTAATGGGAATTTATATAATTTTTAATATAGTGTCACCTTTTATAAATAATCAGGATATATTTAATATAGAAAATATTGATATGGAAAAATATGCTTTAAATGAAACAGAAGAAATACAAGTGACATCAGAGGAAGTAGATCAAACTTCTATGAATAAAAGAATTAAAGATTTGTATGTTGAAGAATTACAAAAAGATATAACTAAAAAAGTTGAAGAACAAGGATATAAAGTAAATAACTGTGAAGTTAAAGTAAGTATTTTAGATGAAGAAAATGAAACTGAAATTAAGGAAATTAAACTTAAAGTAGAAAAAAGCCAAAAGATAGAAGAAAATAAAGAAGATGCAGAAGATAGATTGATAGAGGAAATACAAAAAATTAAAGAGGTAGATACAACAGTTAATATACAAAAAAAGGATGAAGAAAAACAAGAGGAACAAGAAAATAATACAATTTCAAAATCGGATATTCAAAACATAAAAAAGTTTTTAATAGAAGAATATGAGGTGAATGAAAAATGTTTAAAGATAAATTAAATAAACTATTTGGAAAAGAAGATGATTCTGGGACAAACAATAAAAGAAAAATAGAAAATTTAGTATTTTTTATAGTTTTATTAATTATTACAATTGTTGCTATAAATTTAATATGGAATGGAAATAAAAACGAAACTAATGAGCAGACAAATAATACATCTAAGCAATTAGCTATGACAAGTAATCAAACGCAAAGTAATCAAATTCAAGGTATGAGTGAAAATGATTTAGAAACAAAATTGGAGGAAATTTTATCACGAATACAGGGTGTTGGAGAAGTGAAAGTATTATTAAATTATTCAGAATCAAGCGAGGTTGTTGCAATGTATAACGAAACTTCTAAAACTAGCAATACAGAAGAAACTGATACATCTGGTGGAACAAGGAAAATCCAAGAAACTGACACACAAAAAGATATAATATATCAGGAAGATAACGGAGAAAAAACACCAATAACTCAAAAAATTGTTAAGCCAAAAATAGAAGGAGCAATAATAACTGCAAAAGGAGCAAATCAGGTAGATGTAAAGACTAATATAATACAAGCAGTAGAAGCAGTTACAGGACTTGCTACACATAAAATACAAGTTTTTGAAATGAATTAATAAGATAGTCCTCGATTGGACAAAGGAGGTAATTATGAAATTATTAAAGAAAAATCAGGTAATAATCTATGTGATTGTATTAATGTTGATGGCAGTAGCTTACTTAAATTATACTACTCAAACTGAGGAACAATCTGTTGAAGCTAGCATGCAAATGGAGGCAAGAGATGATTCAAACACATCTAATATAGGTGATGCAACATTAGTAAGTAGTAATGCTATATCAACAAATAATGAAATTGATAATAATATATCAAATACTAATTCAACAAATATAGTTGAAAATGAAATAACTACAAATACAACACAAACAAATAGTACAGTAACATCAAGTGATGATTATTTTACAAAATCAAAATTAGAAAGAGATACAATGTATTCGCAAATGTTAGAAACTTATGAAAATGTATTAAATAGCTCAAATAGTTTGGAGACACAAAAACAGTCAGCTACTGATGAAATAAAGAAGATAAATGATACAAAAAATAGTATAATGATATGTGAAAATTTGATTCAAACCAAGGGGTTTGAAAATAATGTAATTTTTGTAAATGGAGATAGCATAAGTGTAGTTATAAGAAGTGATGAAATGTCACAAGAAGAAGTTGCACAAGTACAAAACATAATTTCAAGAGAAACGAAAGCAGAAATTGAAAATATACATATTTCAACAAAGTAATTATACATAATAAATATTGTAAAGAATGATAAAATATACATAAACAAAAAGGATATTACTAACCATCGTTATGCAATATCCTGCGTTATTTTTCTTATATATTCTCCTATTTCTTCATTTGTTAAGCCTAATTCATCAATCAAATTTTTTAAAACATCTCTTCTAGGTAAATCTTCTTCTTTATCAATTCTAACATATTGCCTTAAACTAATATTAAGTTTTTTAGCCATTTGCTCCTGAGTGTAGTTTTTGGCTTTTCTTTTTTCTTTTATCATAACTATCACCCCACAGTAAATATATAAAAATTATTACATATTTTTGTCGAAAAATGTATTGACACTTAATGACATTAAAATGTCCAGAAAACAAATCTATTAAAAAATGGAAAAAACTGTTGTATTTTTCTTTTTTATTGATATAATAATAAAAGTGATAAATACAAGGAGGGAATAATATGTTAAAAAAAGTAGGAATATTAGCAAATGGAGGAGATGTTTCGGGTTTTAATGCTGTAATAAGAGCAATTGTAAAAACAGCAGAAAATCACGGAGTAGAATGTTATGGAATATTGGATGGATATAATGGGTTATTAAAAAAAGATTTCGAATTATTATCAACAGCAGCAAATGGAGAGGCATTAGGAATATTACCTAAGGGAGGTTCAATAATTGGATCATCAACAAATTCAAATTTGTTTAATTATAAAGTTGTAAACGAAGATAGAAATATAGAATATAAAGATTTATCAGATCAAGCAGTACAAAATATAAAAGAATTTGGATTTGATTGTATATTTACATTAGGAGGAGATGCAACACAAAAGTCAGCAAGAGATTTTTCAACAAAAGGAGTAAATGTAATAGGTGTACCTAAAACAATAGATAATGATGTGGCATGTACAGAAATTACATTTGGATATAATACAGCTGTATCAGTTGCTATGGAAGCATTGGATAGGTTGCATACAACAGGAGCTACACATCATAGAATAATGGTACTTGAAGTTATGGGAAGATATGCTGGATGGATAGCGTTAGAATCAGCAATAGCAGGAGGGGCTGATGTTGCATTAATTCCAGAAATACCATATGATATAAATAGTGTGGTTAGTAAAATAGAAAACAGAAGAAAAAGAGGAAAAAATTTTAGTGTAGTAGTAGTTTCAGAAGGTGCTAAACCAAAAGGTGGAGATATTACTATTATGGGAAAAAGAGATAATGGAGAAGGTGTTGACAATATTAAACTTGGCGGAATTGGACAAATAATAGCTAAACAATTAGAAGAAATGACAGGTTTAGAGGCAAGAAATACAACATTAGGCTATATGCAAAGAGGTGGAACTCCAACAGCTTTTGATAGAGTTTTATCAACAAAATATGGTACAAAAGCTATGAATTTAGCATTAGAAGGTAAATTTGGAACATTAGCAGTAATAAAAAATGGAAAATTAGATAGTGTCTCATTAGAAGAAGTTGTAGGTAAAAATACTAAAATTGGAGCGGTATCAGGTAATACAGAAGAAAGTAATGTAAGAAGAATACAAATGGATGATGATTTAGTAATTACTGCAAGAAATATAGGTATAAACTTGGGTGATTAACTAAAAATACTTGAAAAAGATGTAATAGATTGATATAATGTATGCATATATAGAAATAAGGGGGGTTTTAAATGGAAGAAAACACAGAGAAAAAAGAAGAAGTTACGGAAAAAAAAGTAGAAACAAATGAGTTGAAATCAGAAGCATCAAACACTGTAAATCAAGTAAAAGAAACTATAAAAAAAGTAGACATCAAAAAAGATAGTATGGAAACAAAGGGGTTTGTTACAGAACTGTTTAAGGATCCGCTTGGAAAAATAAAGGAAATTGTAACAAAAGACACGGGAAAATTTTTAACTTATAGTATTATAATCTTAGTAATATGGTGTGCGGCAAGATTAATTAGTAGTTGCTTTTCAGCAGCGAATTTATGGGGATTTTCTCATATAGGTAGTAGTATATTATCAATTATAAAATCAGTATTAACCCCTATACTTGAAGTATTAGTAATGTCAATAATTATATTTGCAATGAACAAAAAGAATAAAAAAGCTTTAATAACAGTAATTACAGCAGTTATAGTTGCAAATGTACCAATAGTAATATCATCAGTTGTAAGTTTATTGACAATAATTAGTACACAAGTATCATATATAACAACAGCTTTTGCTGGATTCTGTTCATTGATAACTACAATTTTGATGTATTTTGCTATGAAATCAATATTTGGAACAGAAAAAAATTCTGATTTTATAAAAACTTTTGTTGCAGTAGAAGGAATATATTATATTGTATACTTTATATTATCTTTTTTAGGAATATATATCTAATGAAATTAAGAGATGAAAATGTCATCTCTTTTTTTGTGTATTAAAAATATTACAAAATTACAAAAGTATTACATTTTTATTACTTTTTTCAAATTTATTGTAAAGTAAAATTTTTATTGATATAATAAAATCATCAAAAAAAGATACGAAGGAGGAACGTGAAATGTTAAAATCAAATATTGCATGGAGTACAAATGAAGATAGTTATACACAAGGAAAGGAAACCGCAAAAGAAGCAGTTGTAGACTTAGTTCAAACAAAAGTTGCATTTTTATATACATCAGTAGATAGTGATGTAAAAAAAGTTTTGGAAGGTGCTAAATCAGAGTTAGGAACAGCACCGATTGTAGGATGTACATCTAGTGCAGGAATTATAACACCAGATGGGTTTATTTCAGGCGAAAAAGGATTTACAGGAATTTTAGCACTAGGAGATCCAGAATTAGAAGTCGGAGTAGCAGGGTCAGCAAAACAAAAATCAGCAAGAGAAACAGGTAGAAAAGTTGCAAGAGAAGCAATGAAAAATGCAGGTAAAGATACAGTGCCAGCATATTTTTATATGGTTGCATCACCAGGAGAAGAAGAAGATTATGTAAAAGGAATTGAAGATGTAATTGGAAGAGTTCCTATTTTTGGTGGAAGTGCAGCAGACAATACTGTTGAAGGGAAATGGAGTATTTATACAAATGATAAAGTATTTAATGATGGAGTTGCAGTAGCGTTTTTTTATACAAATAAGCCAATGGCAAATGTATTTACAGGAGAATATAATGAAACAACAAACTCAGGAGTAATTACAAAAGTAAAAGATAAAAGAACATTAGTAGAAATCGATGGAGTACCTGCAATTAAAAAATATGCAGAATGGACAGGTTCTAAATTGAAAGATTTAGATGCAAATAATTTATTAGTAACAACAATCACAAAACCATTAGGTGTAAAAGATAGATTAGGAGATTTGGTAGCAATTCGTCATCCAATGTATGGCAACAAAGATAAGTCAATGAATATAGGAGCAAATTTAGCTGAAAACACAGCTATAATTCAAATGGAAGCAAGTGTTGATGAATTAATCAATTCAACAGGAAAAACAATGAAAGAAGTAAACAAAGAATTACCAACAGATGCAGGAGCATATTTATTAGTTCATTGTGGAGGTAGAAGACTTGGAATCGGAGATAGAATTGATGAAGTTGCTAAACAATTAAAAAAAGAAGCAAAAGGAATTCCATTTATTGCAGTATTTACATTTGGTGAATATGGTGTATATGATCATGGATCAAATACAACAGGAGGTTTAATGCTATCATTTACAGCATTTGGTAAATGAAGAGAAGGGGAAAAACCAAAATCTCAGGAAAATGAAAATAAATACGAATGCAAAAGAGAAACTTTTAATACAAAAAATGGACAAGAAGAGGTAATGGTATGTAGAATACCTGATAAAGATAAAAAGGAGGGAACTAGTGTGAAAAATTTAATAGGATATGAATGGAAAGATGCTTCAAATGGTGATATAATCGAAGTTGTTAATCCAGCTACACAAGAATTAATTGATACAGTTCCAAATGTTACAGAAGAAGATGTAGATGAAGCAGTAAAAGTTGCAATGGTGGAACAAAAAAAATGGGAAAAAGTATCAATTTACGATAGAGCAGACATATTATATAAATTTGTTGACTTAGTAGAAGAAAACAAAGAAAGATTGGCAATACTATTATCAAATGAAACAGGAAAACCAATTAAAGAAGCAAGGGCAGAAATTGCCAATGTGAGAATTGGAACAAGAGGATTTATAGAAAGAGCAAAACATTTTTATGGAGAAAGTATACCAGCAGGATCAGAAGCAGGACAAGAAACAACAATGCAAATAACAAAAAGATATCCTATTGGTGTAATTGCAGCAATAATACCATTTAATTTCCCAAGTGATTTATTTTGCCAAAAAGTACCACCAGCACTAATGATGGGAAATAGTATAATTGTAAAACCATCAAATTATAATCCATTAACATTAATTGAATATGTTAAATTAATGTGTGAAGCAGGAGTGCCAGCAGGATGTATTCAAATATTAACAGGAGATGGACCAATAGCAGGTCAAGCATTAGCAAGACATCCAGGAGTTCATCTAGTATCATTAACAGGTGGAACAGCAGCTGGAATTCAGACAATGGGAACAGCATCTAAAAACTTAACACATGTAATGTTAGAACTTGGTGGAAATGATGCATTTATTTTCTTAGAAGATGGAGATATGGATTTGGCTGTAAAAGAAACAATTTGGGGAAGACTATATAATGGAGGACAAGTATGCTGTGCAAGTAAGAGATTTCTAATTCATAATTCAAGAAAACAAGAATTTATAGATAGAATGAAAGAAGTAATAGCAAATTTAAAAGTTGGAGATCCAATGAATGAAGATACAGATATGGGACCAATGATTAATATAAATGCTGCAAAAAGAATAGAAGAACAAGTAAATCAAATGGTTCAAGAAGGAGCAACAATAGTTTGTGGAGGAAAAAGAGAGGATGCATATTACTATCCAACAATTTTAGATAATGTAACAAAAGATATGGAAGTTGCAAAGGATATGGAAATATTTGGACCAGTAATATCTGTTATTGGATTTGATGATGTGGATGAAGCAATAGAAATTGCTAATCAATCATCTTATGGATTATGCGGATGTGTTATTTCAAAAGACTATTCAAGAGCAATGAAAATAGCAGATAAATTAGAATGTGGAGGAGCAGTAGTTAATCGGAGCAAGCTTCTATCGTTCGTTTGAAATGCCATTTGGAGGATGGAAACATTCAGGAATAGGAAACGAAGGTGTTTTAACAACATTAGCAGAAATGTCAAGATTAAAAACAATAGTACTTAAAAATATTTTATAAAAGGGATTAGGGGACATTCTTTTAATCCCTTTTATAGGGATTAAAAGATGCTCTTTATTTATTTTATGTAAAAGGATGATTTTATTATGAAAAAGAAGAAAATTGCAATTATATCTATAATTTCTATTATTATGATTATAGCAATAATAGGGGGAGTTATATTTATAATTAATAGAAATTCTGGCGAAAATAATGTTACTTATGCAAATAAAGTTGATAGAGTTTATAATGTTCTAAACCAAAAGCAGGCTTTTAGCTTTACAACGATAATAGATGACAATAATAAGGAATTTTATACAAAAAACCAAGATTCTGCATATATAGATACTATATATGAAGGAGAAGAATCTAAATATATTATAAAAGATGGAAATACCTATTTATTAAATGATGATGATGAAATTTATTATACATATCAAAATAATGAAATAGAATTAAATAAGGTATTAGAACAATTAGAAGAAGTTAAGAGTTCAGAATTGGCACAAGGTAGTGAGCAAATTGAAGGAGAAGAATACGAATATGAGGAATATTCAGGTTTTACAAGCTTCGCGTTAAAACTTTCTGATGATGGGGATACAGAAAATATAAAAACTAGATTTTATTTTAAGGATGATAATTTAGTTTATATAAAAACAATAACGCAAAATACACAAGAACTTTTAAAAGTAGAAATTTCAGATAAGATAGATGAGAATTTATTTAAAATTCCATCAAATTATAGAGAAATTTAATAATATTTAATTAATAAGTTTTAAGATATAAATTTAAAGTTTTTTAAAGGAGGAATTAAAATGTCAACAAAATTTGTTTTAAACGAAACATCATATTTTGGAAAAGGAGCAAGAGAAGAACTTGCAGGAGAAATCAAAAAGAGAGGATTTAAAAAAGTTTTTTTAGTAAGTGATAAATCACTAGTAGAAGCAGGAGTAACTAGTAAAGTAGAAGATGTATTAAATAAGGCTCAAATACCATATACTTTATATGATGAGATAAAACCAAATCCTACAATAAAAAATGTAATAGATGGAGTAGAAGCTTGCAAAAAATCAGAAGCAGATTTAATTGTTGCAGTAGGAGGAGGTTCAAGTATTGATACGGCAAAAGGAATATCAATCGTAATGACAAATCCAGATCGTGCAGATATAAAATCATTAAATGGAGCTTCAAATACTGTTAATAGAGGAATGCCAATTATAGCTTTACCTACAACAGCTGGAACAGCAGCAGAAGTTACAATTAATTATGTTATAACAGATGAAGAAGCACAAATAAAAATGGTATGTGTAGATCCAAATGATATTCCAATTTTAGCAATAATAGATTCAGAATTAATGGCATCAATGCCAAAAAGCTTAGCAGCAGCAACAGGAATGGATGCTTTAACACATGCTGTTGAAGGATATATAACAAAAGCACATAATGAAATGTCAGATATGTTTCATATGAAGGCAATAAAAATGATATTTAAATATTTACCAGCAGCTGTAAATGATAAAGATCCAGAGGCAATTGAAATGATGGGACTTGCTCAATATATAGCAGGAATGGGGTTTTCAAATGTGGGACTTGGAATAGTTCATTCAATGGCTCATCAATTAGGTGCTGTATATGATACACCACATGGAATTGCTAATGCAATGTTACTTCCAACAGTTATGAGATTTAATGGAGAAGATTCAGAAACAGCTGGAAGATTTAGAGAAATATTAATGAATATTGGAAGACCAGATGCAGAGCATTTAAACGATCAAGATGTTATAAATACATTTGTATGGATGATTTCAGAACTTAGTAAAGCAGTAGGAATTACAACAACAATTAAAGATTATGGGGCAAAAGAAGAAGATTTTGAAATGCTAGCTGAAAAAGCAATGAATGATCCATGTAAACCAGGAAATCCAAGAGATGTTTCAAAAGAAGAATTCATAGAACTTTATAGAAGAGCTATGTAGATTTGAGAATAAACTTAATACTTCTGTTTTAAAATGTTTAATAAAATTCATAAAAAATACTTGTAAAATTAAGTAAAATGTGCAATAATATTAATATCATATTAAAAACAATAAAAAAGAGGAGTAAGTTTATTCCATGTTTATAGAGAATAGAAGTCATAGGCTGAAAACTTCTTAAATAATGATAAACTGAATGTAGCTTTTTTGTTGATATTTTGAACATCTGAAAGAAAAAGTAGAAGTATCCGCGTAAGCTGCGTTAAAGGCTAACTAAGATATATAATCAATAAGTTATATAATTAAGGTGGTACCGTGAAAATGATATTTTCGCCCTTATATAAGGGCGAATTTTTGTATTTTAAGGAGGGGATTAGATGGGAAATTTTCAAAAATTTGTACCAGGAAGAGTAGACAGAGAAACACAAAAAAAGAAAAAGTTGAGTGATTTAGAAGAACTTATTTTAAAACCTCATAGAAAAGGAATTAAAGCTTTAACAACAGAAGAATTTGATAGATATATAAATTTAAATATTGAAGAATTAAAAAGAACAAAAATAAATGCAAAAACAATAGTAATAACTGATAGTACAAAAAGTTTTTTAATTGAAAATAAAGAAACAATTTTAAAAGAAATAAAAGAAAAGGAGGAAAATGAAAATGAGAGATAAGTTTAATCCAAAAGATTTTGAAGACAAATTGTATAAAGAATGGGAGGAAAAAGGCTATTTTAAACCAAGTATGGATGAAACAAAAGAAAGTTACTGTATTATGATGCCACCACCAAATGTAACAGGAAAACTTCATATGGGTCATGCTTTGGATGATACTATTCAAGATATTTTAATTCGTTTTAAAAGAATGCAAGGATATAATACTTTATGGCTTCCTGGTTCTGATCATGCATCTATTTCAACTGAGATGAAAGTTGTTCAAAAATTAAAAAGTGAGGGAAAAACAAAGCAAGATTTAGGAAGAGAAAAATTTCTAGAAGAAGCTTGGGAATGGACCAGAATTTATGGTGGTACTATTCAAGAACAACAAAGAAAATTAGGATGTTCTTGTGATTGGGATAGAAGAAGATTTACTCTTGATGAAGGTTTATCAGATGCGGTTTTAGAAGAATTTGTTAATCTATATAATGATGGGTATATATATAAAGGAACTAGAATGGTTAACTGGTGTCCTAATTGTAATACAGCAATTTCTGATGCAGAAGTTGAATATAAGGAAGAAGCCTCACATTTATGGCATTTAAAATATAAAATAAAAGGTGAAGATAGGTTTATAGAAGTAGCTACAACAAGACCAGAAACAATGCTTGGAGATACAGCAGTGGCAGTTCACCCAGATGATGAAAGATATAAAGATATTATAGGAAAAACTTGTATACTTCCTATTGTGAATAGAGAAATTCCAATTATTGCAGATGAATTTGTAGAAAAGGAATTTGGAACGGGTTGTGTAAAAATAACACCATCACATGATCCTAATGATTATCAAGCTGGTTTGAAACATAACTTGGAATTTATAGAAGTATTTGATAATAGAACAATAATGGGAGATTTGATGCCAGAAGTAAAGGGAATGACAGCATTAGATGCAAGACCTATTATTGTAAAAAGGCTAGAAAAATTAGGAGCATTGTTTTCAACAGAAGAGTATACTCATAATGTTGGAAAATGTGAAAGATGTAAAACAACAATTGAACCAAGAGTTTCAGAGCAATGGTTTGTAAAAATGAAAGAACTTGCAAAACCAGCAATAGAAGCAGTAAAAAAAGATAATGTAAAATTTATTCCTAAAAGATATGAAAAAATATATTTTAATTGGATGGAGAATATACAAGATTGGTGCATATCAAGACAATTATGGTGGGGACATCAAATACCAGCATATTATTGTGAAAAATGTGGTCACATAAATGTTGCAAAAATAAAGCCAGAAAAATGTGAAAAATGTGGATGTACTACTTTGAAGCAAGATCCTGACACATTAGATACATGGTTTAGTTCAGCACTATGGCCATTTTCAACACTTGGTTGGCCAGATAGAAAAGCAGAAGATTTAAAAATGTTCTATCCAACAAATGTATTAGTTACTGGATATGACATTATATTTTTCTGGGTTGCAAGAATGGTGTTCTCAGGACTATATGCTATGAAAGAAAAACCATTTAGTGATGTTTTAATACATGGAATAGTAAGAGATAGTCAAGGAAGAAAAATGTCAAAGACATTAGGTAATGGTGTTGATCCAATAGAGGTAATAGATGAGTATGGTGCAGATAGTTTGAGATTTTCAGTACTATCAGGAACAACTATGGGAAATGATATTAGATATATGCCTGAAAAATTAGAACAAGCATCTAATTTTTCAAATAAAATGTGGAATGCGGCTAAATTTATAATAATGAATACACCAGAAAAAGAAAAACTGATTAAATTTAGAAAAGAAAATTATAATAAAGAAAAGAACTTATATAAAGCTGATTCATTAAAATTAATAGATAAATGGATAATAAATAGAACAAATAAGTTGGTCGCAGAAGTAACAACAAATATTGAAAATTATGACTTAGGAATAGCAATAGATAAAATATATAGCTTTATTTGGAATGAATTTTGTGACTGGTATATTGAATTTGCAAAAATAAGCTTATACAATGGAAATGATGAAGAAAAAGTAAGAACCTCTTATGTACTAAATGAAGTATTTAGAATATGTTTGAAATTATTACATCCATTTATGCCTTTTGTAACGTCAGAAATTTATAGTAACTTGGTAAATTATGATAATAAAGATTTAATGGTTTCTGAATGGCCAAAAACAAAAGATGTATTTGAATATGATTTGCAAGAAGGAGTAATTGAAAAAATAAAAGAAATTATAGTTGAAATTAGAAATATAAGAAATACAAAAAATATACATCCAAGCAAAAAGGCAGAATTAATAGTAGTTACAAATGAATATGAAAAAGATTTAAAAGAACTAGAAGATGTGCTTTTAAAATTAGGATTTTCAAATAAGGTAATAATACAAAAGGATAAAACGCAAATACCAGAAAATAGCATACACATAATAACAGACGGAATAGAATTATATATGCCATTAAAGGATTTGATAGATTTAGAAGAAGAAAAGAAAAGAATGGAAGAAGAAAGAAAAAGGTTAAAAGCAGAAGTGGAAAGATGTGAAAAGATGTTATCAAATCCTGGTTTTATGAATAAAGCACCACAAGCAAAAATAGATGAGGAAAAAGAAAAATTAGCAAAATATAAAGAAATGCTAAATAAAATTTAAATAGTTATTAATTTTTAATATAAACTGATACGATTATGTATCAGTTTTTTTAATCTATTATTACTTAAAATTTTGTCGAAAACTTCTAATAAATCGACAAAACTTCTTATTTTTTACTCTTGGAAAAAAATGTAAATAGTAATATAATTCAACTATAAAATACAAAGGAGGCAAAAATGGAATCTAAATTTTACGAAAAGGACAAATTGTTAGTCTTTAAAATATCAGATGAAATTGATGACCATAATGTTCAAAAGATAAGGGGGAGAGTTGATTATGAGATTGAGAGATATATGCCAAAAAGAGTTGTATTTGATTTTAATAGTGTTTCTTTCATGGATAGTGCGGGAATAGGTCTAATGATAGGTAGATATAAGCTTGTAACTATGATTGGGGCTAAGCTAGAAATGACTAATGTGCAAGGAAGCGTAAAAAAAATTTTTGAAATGAGTGGAATTCTGAGATTAATTCCAATAATAGAAGATATGAAAGCTTCTTAAATTGCTAAGAAAGGATAAAAAAGGATGAAAGGTAAGTTTGATAATGAAATGAAATTAGAATTTATAAGCAAATCTAATAATGAAGCATTTGCAAGAATTGCAGTTGCAGCTTTTGCTGCTCAATTAGATCCAACTGTCGAGGAATTAGCTGATATAAAAACAGCTGTATCAGAAGCTGTAACAAATAGTATTATTCATGGATATGAAGATAAACAAGGATTAATAAAAATAATATGTAGATTAAAAGAAAACGAAATAATAATTGAAATTTCAGACAGTGGAAAAGGAATAGAAGACATAGATGCTGCAAAAGAACCTTTATATACAACAAAACCAAATTTAGAAAGATCAGGAATGGGATTTACTATAATGGAAAGTTTTATGGATAGTATGGAAATTGAATCCATTCTAGGATTAGGTACAAAAGTAACAATGCTAAAAAAGATAAAAGAAAAAGTTGAAGAATCAGAACAGGAATTTCAAATGTTAACAAATGAATAAGGAGTATACAATGTGCGATAACTATATACAAGAAATAAAAAAAGCTCAAGATGGCGATAAAATAGCACTAGAAAACTTGATTAAGGATAATAATGGTCTTATATGGAGTATTGTAAAAAGATTTTATGGAAGAGGATATGAATCAGAAGATTTGTATCAAATAGCAAGTTTAGGATTTATAAAGTCAATAAAAAGGTTTAACAACGATTTTGATGTTAAGTTATCAACATATGCAGTTCCATATATGATAGGAGAAATTAAGAGATATATAAGAGATGATGGACCAGTTAAAGTTAGTAGAAGTATTAAAGATTTAGGAATAAAAATAAGAGAATTACAAAAAGAAGCTATGAAAAAGAGAGGGGAAGAAATAAAGATAAAAGAGATAGCAAAAGAACTTAAAGTGGGTGTAGAAGATATAATTCTTGCAATGGAAGCTAGTAATTCTGTGGAATCAATTGAAAATTCAAAACATATAAATAATAAAGAGGGAAAAAGTGTTAGTTTATTAGACACATTGTCAGCAGATAAAAATGAAGAAGAAATGATTACAAATAAATTAGCAATAGGGCAATTAATAAAAGATTTAAAAGAAAGAGATAAAAAATTAATATTACTTAGATATTATAAAGAAAAAACCCAAGCACAAGTGGCAGATATATTAGGAATTAGTCAAGTTCAAGTGTCAAGAATTGAAAAGAAAATATTAGAAAATATGAGAAATAAAATGCTTATGTCTAGTTAAAAGTCTTATTAGAAAGGGGGGATATAAAAAGTATGAAAAGATTTGTTATTTATTTTGTTATTTTCATATTTATATGCTTTATATTACCAGCCTTATTGACAAAAAGAGACATGGCAACAAGTGCAGTAGAGGAGAGTATGCAAGATAATCAAGATGAAAATATTATTAAAGAAGAGAATGTAAATACATATGATTATCAGCAATATGGTACAATAAGATTATTACATCATGATACAGGAGAAGTAGAAGAAGTTAAGCTAGATGAATATTTATGTAATGTAGTATCAGCAGAGATGCCAGCGGATTTTGAAGTGGAAGCTTTAAAAGCACAAGCGATAGTTGCAAGAACATATACTATATACAAAATCAAAAATAAGAAACATGAAAATGCAGATATATGTGATGATTCTAATTGCTGTCAAGCTTGGATATCAAAAGAAGATAGGTTAAGTAAATGGGATCAAAATTTAAAAGAAAGCAACTGGGCGAAAATACAAAAGTGTGTTAATGAAACAGCAGGGAAAATAATTACATATAATAATCAACCAATAAATGCATTTTTTCATTCAAATAGTGGGGGAATAACAGAACTGCCTGTAAATGTCTGGGGAGGCGGAAGTGATATGCCATATTTGCAAGTGATTGAAACATCAGGAGAAGATGCATATGCTCAGTATGCATCAGAAGTTGTGTTTACACAAGATGAGCTGCTATCAAAATTAAAAGAAAAATATAGTGATATACAAATAGATTTTAATAATGATGAAGATATTAAAATATTAGAATATACAGATAGCAACAGAGTAAAAACAGTAAAATTTGGAAATTATGAAATATCAGGAACAGAAGCAAGGAGTATTTTAGGATTAAAGTCAACTAATTTTGAAATTATAAAAGAAAATGGAAATATAAAATTTGCAGTAAAAGGTTATGGGCATGGAGTTGGTATGAGTCAAACAGGTGCAGATAGTTTAGCAAAACAAGGAAGTAATTGCGAAGATATTATACATCATTTTTACGCAAATGTAGAAATAAAAAAAATATAAATGAAATATTATAAAAATAATTGAAAAATGTATATTCTTCTTAAAATAGGAAATACTTGTAATAATAAAGTATTGAAAGGAGAATATCAATGGCAAGAAATAATAAGAGAATGAAAGAAATGTCTATAAGTGACAAAGTAATTTTATATTCAGGAATAGGAGTTGTGGTACTTGCAGTTATCGTAATAGCTTTATTCCTATATAGTAAAAAGTTAAGTGATGAGGTAAAAGATGGTACAATGTCTTTTGAAGAGATGGCAAATATAGCAAACAATACAACAGCAAATACAGAAAGTGCAAGTACACAAATAGGAAAGTCAGTAGAGGAATTTCAAAACGAAATAAATAGTACAAATAGTACAACTAATTCAAATACCGTAAATACAGCCAATACAGTAAATACAAATAATACAACAGAAAGTAGCAATACATCAAATACAACTAATTCAGTAGCAACTACAAATGCAGAAAATAAGAAAACAGAGACAAAAAAAGAATGGGCATTTGTAAAACCAGTAGAAGGAGAAATAGTAAGGGAATATGCAAAAGATAATTTAATTTATTCTGAAACTTTACAAGAATGGACAACACATACAGGGATTGATATAAAAACAGATAAAACAACAGTTGTGAAAGCTGCGGAAGATGGGACAGTAAAATCAATAAAAAATGATCCAAGATATGGATTAACAATAGTAATTGAGCATGATGGACAATATCAAACAATTTATTCAAATCTATTAACTTCTGAATTTGTTGTAGAAGGCGAAAAAGTAGAAAAAGGACAATCTATTGGAACAGTTGGAAATACAGCGGTTTTTGAAATTGCAGATGAACCACACTTACATTTTGAAATATGGAAAGATTCTTTACCAATTGATCCAACAACTTTAATACAAAATTAAAACATAGGGTTGTTAAAAAATGTAGCAGAATATAACATAAAAATTATTGACTTAATTATTATGGATTAAACATAATAATTAAGTCTATTTTTGGGATAATGAAAACCCCCTGTTTTACAGGGGGTTCTAAAAGCTTCTAGCTATGAGTAAAAAAATTCCTCCTTTTT
>CALXKA010000018.1 GCA_944388765.1 uncultured Clostridia bacterium | reverse complement strand
GCTTTAGGAAGTATTATTTCTATGAGAAAATATTTAAAAGTATAAAGGAGTAGAGCATGCGTAAATTTTTATGTATTGTTTTAGCTTTTATCATCATTTGTACATATATAACAGTTGTGTATGCAGAAGATAGTAATTTAACAAGTTTGCAAGATCAACAACAAGATTTACAAAATCAGCTTGACGAATCTAATAATCAATTAGAAGAAGTGCAAAGTCAATTATCAGAAAATTTGCAACAAATTGAAAAATTGGATGAAAAGATACAACAATCAGAAGAAAAAATAACCAAGTTAAATGATCAAGTTACACAATTACAAACAGAAATTTCGGACATTCAAGCAAAATTAGAGGTAGCAGAAAAAAACTATGAAACACAAAAACAAGTTATGGAAAAAAGACTTGTTGCAATATATGAGGCAGGAGATACAAAATATATCGATGTTCTTTTAAAATCAAATAATATTTCTGAATTCTTATCGAATTATTATTTGATTACAGAAATTACCTCTATGGATCAAAGTTTGTTAGATGAAGTCGAGACACAAAAAAAAGAAATTGAACTGTCTAAACAAAAATTAGAAAAGAATCAAACTTCTTTGGCATCTGCATTACAAACACAAACACAAACATCAACTGTACTACAAAATACAAAGACATTAAGAGAGAATTATATAGCAAGATTGTCTGATGAGGAAAAAGCAAAACAGGCACAAATCGATGAAATAACTGCACAATATGAAGCAGTAAATAATCAAATATTGGAACTTGCAAAACAAGGTTTAGATACAGTATATATAGGAGGAGTGCTTGCTTGGCCAGTACCAGGATATACCAAAATTACCTCAAATTATGGAATGAGAGTACATCCAATCACAGGACAGTATAAATTACATACAGGAGTAGATATTAGTGCACCAATTGGTGCAAACTTTGTAGCTGCTAATGACGGAATTGTTACAAAAGCAGAATATAATACAGCATATGGAAATATGGTAATCATAGATCATGGAGGGGGAATTTCAACACTATATGCACATGGCTCAGAAATTTTAGTAACAGTTGGACAAACTGTAAAACGTAATGAAGCCATTTTAAAAGTTGGTTCTACAGGATATTCAACAGGACCACATGCCCATTTTGAAGTAAGAATTAATGGAGTGGTTACTAATCCAATAGAATATATAACAAATGGTGTTATTCCTGAATCACAAAATGACAATGAAAATACTACAGAAAATCAAAATGTAACACAATAATGAAATACCAGTAAAGATAATGAATTTTAGAAATACAAAGTAAATCGGACAAAAAGTAAAATAAAAAGGAGAGAAACAAAATGAAAAAAATAGGTCTCAAAATATTAGGGGTAATATTAGTAGTAACTATTTTATTGCAATATAATGTAGTAATTGCAGCAACAAAATCAGAATTAAATGCAAGTAGTAATGAAACAGATAAAAAAATAGAAGAAGCTAAAGAACAGTTAGAAAATATTAATTCTGAAAAATCACAAACATTACAACAAGTAGAAGAATTAATTACACAGATTTCATCTTATCAATCAGAAATTGACGAATTAGATACAAAGATATCAGATATGAATACTCAAATAGAAGAAGCTCAAAATAAGATAGATGAAAAACAAGAAGATTATGATAGCCAACAAGAATTATTGGAAAAGAGATTAGTAGCAACCTATGAGGCAGGAGAAACTTCATATTTAGATGTATTGCTTTCTTCAGATAGTATAACAGATTTAATTTCTAATTATTATTTAATATCTGAAATAACAGAAAATGATATGAAATTAATGGATGAGATCAAAAAGGAACAAGAAGAAATTGAAAAAGCAAAACAAACTTTAGAAACAAGTAAACAAGAATTAGATAGTACAAAAGCACAAAAACAGCAAAAAGCAACAGAGCTACAAAATGCAAAAAGTCAAAAAGATAGCTATGTAGCACAATTAAATGAAGAAGAAAAAAATACACAAGCTGAATTAGAGCAATTTGAACGAGACAAGAGAGATATACAAGCACAATTAGCAGCAATAGCCAAACAAGAGGCAGCAAATGCGGGAAATTCAAATGTTGATAATATTACGAATAATCCAAGTGCAAGTGGCTATATAAGACCAATTGTTGGATATAGTATTACAACAGGTTGGATGGGATATAGAGGACATACAGGAGTAGATTTTAGTGGAGCAGGAATTTCTGGAAAGCCAATATTAGCTGCAAAGGCTGGAACAGTTGTAACATCAACAGCGTTGAAATATCCTAATGGCAATTACAAAAGTTATGGAGAATATATTGTTATTAATCATCATGATGGAACTATGACCTTATATGCACATGGAGCACCGGGGTCAAGATTAGTAAGAGAAGGACAATCTGTTAGCCAAGGACAACAAATTATGAGTGTAGGAACAACTGGAAATTCAACAGGTTACCATTTACATTTTGAGGTAAGAGTAAATGGAGTACCAGTTAATCCAACACCATATTTACCTTAGTAAATTTGTACAGAAAAGATAAAAGGAGGAACTTATGAAAAAAGTATTTTATAAGATACTAGGGGGACTAATTGTTATCATATTTATATTACAATATAATATGATTGTATATGCAAATGAAATAACCGATTTGCAAAATGAACAGTCAAATAACCAAAAAAAGATAGATGAGACAAAAGAACAAAAAGATCAAGTTTCTCAAGAAAAGAATGATGTACAGAAACAGGTAGATGAATTAAATAGTCAAATATCTGAGTATGAAAATCAAATAGCAAATCTAGACTATAAAATAAATGATTTAAATACACAGATAACAGATGCACAAAATAAGATAAATGAAAAACAAGAAAATTATGATAAACAACAAGAATTGTTAGAAAAAAGGTTAGTAGCAACCTATGAAGCAGGAGAAACATCTTTTTTAGATGTATTACTTTCTTCTGAAAGTTTGACAGATTTGATTTCAAACTATTATTATATATCTCAAATTGCTGATGCAGATATAAGTTTAATGGAAAAAATAGATAATGAGAAGAAAGAGATAGAAGAAGCTAAGACGACTTTAGAAAATAACAAAAAAGAGCTAGATAATTCTAAAGTTGAAAAAGAAAGTAAATCTGTACAGTTACAAACCGCAAAGAATGAAAAGAGTAAATATGTATCACAACTATCACAAGAAGAACAAGATTTACAAAAAGAAATAGATGAATTAACAAGAGATAATCAACAAATATTAAACGATATAAAAATAGCACAAGAAAAATATAAAAAACAATTAGAAGAATTAGCAAATAAAAAGCCATCAACTGGCGGTTCAACAAATAGTGGATCTGGATCTACTTCTTCAAATGGAGGATCAACTAGTGGTACTTCTAATTCAGGAGGATTTATTAGGCCAGTAAATGGAGGTACAATTACATGTAATGGATATTATTCAAGTGGTAAATTTCATGGTGCTATTGATTATGGAGTGAATATAGGAACACCAGTCTATGCAGCAGCAGATGGAGTTGTATTAACAACAAAAAGCATAACAACAAGCTATGGAACATATGTAGTTATACAACATGCAAATGGTTTACAAACATGGTATGCACATGGTACACCCGGATCAATTTGCGTATCACAGGGACAAATAGTATCACAAGGGCAAATGATTATGAAAAGTGGAAATTCAGGAAATTCAGGAGGACCACATTTACATTTTGAAGTAAGAAAAGCACCTTATACATATAGTTATAGTGCTACAAAATATGGAGATGATTGTAGGGTGGATCCAAAGTTATATTTTTAGATTTAGATAATAGAGAAAAAGAGGGATTTAGGAATATTCCTTAAATCCTTCTTTTTGGAATTTGTAATTGGATTGTGAAATATAATAGATAAAGAACATGAAAACGAAAGGAAGGAAAACAATGGAAGAGAAGAAGAGATATAAAGTATATAGGACAATCATGTTAATTGTTTTAGTTGCATTTATAACCTTTATACTAACATCAGTTGGATTTTATCAATATTTTGTGAAAGGAGATAGCTTAAATAAATACTTAACTCTTATGACATCTGAGAAGAGTCAAGATATTTCACAAACACTAGATACATATCATTCTCTAATTGAAAAATATTATTTAGGAGAAATAAATGAAGATGACTTAAAAGAAGGAGCAATAAAAGGATATATAGAAGGACTAAATGATCCATATACAGAATATATTTCAAAAGAAGATATGCAAGATTATTTAGAAGATACAATGGGAAATTTTGTTGGAATTGGTATATATATGGTACAAGATACAGAATCTAATAGAATCATGGTATTAGCTCCTATTAAAAATAGTCCGGCAGAAAAAGCAGGAATACAACCGGGAGATTTGATTTTATCTGTAAATGGTGAAGAATGTACAGCAGAAGATATGACAGCTATTTCAACAAAAATAAAAGGAGAAGAAGGAACAACTGTTAAGCTACAAATTTTAAGAGGGGAAAAAACACTTGATTTTGAAATTAAAAGAGAAAATGTAATCGTAAATCCTGTTGAAGGAGAAGTTTTAGAAAATCATATAGGGTATATAGAATTTTCTTCATTTGATGAAAATACAGCAGAAGAATTTAAAACAAAGTTTGAAGAATTACAATCACAAGGAATTACTTCATTAATTATTGATTTAAGAAATA
This sequence comes from uncultured Clostridia bacterium, assembly GCA_944388765.1. Classification (GTDB taxonomy): domain Bacteria; phylum Bacillota; class Clostridia; order TANB77; family CAG-508; genus CAG-269. The sequence continues at coordinate 22,123 of CALXKA010000018.1, read as the reverse complement.
ATGGTGGAGGAATTGTTGACGAAGCATTACAAATAGCAGGATACATTGCAGATAAGGATTCTGTACTATTATATGAGGTGGATAAAGACAACAATGAAACAGTAAAGAAGAATGAAAATAATCCGATTATCAATATGCCAGTAATTATATTAACAAATGAAAATACGGCTAGTTCATCTGAAATATTAGCAGGAGCATTGAAAGATTTAGGAAAAGCAAAAACAGTAGGAACAACTACTTATGGAAAAGGTGTTATTCAACAAATTTTAACACTTCCAGATGGTAGTGGATTAAAAATAACAACGGAAAAATATTTAACACCAAATAGAACAGAAATTAATAAAGTAGGAATAGAACCAAATGAAACAGTGAAATTACCAGAAGATGTAGAAAATGTATTAAATGTAGATAGAAGTCAAGATACACAATTACAGAAAGCAATGGAGATGTTAAAATAAAAAATAAAGGGGAGAAATCTTATGAACTTACCAAATAAGTTAACAATATTTAGAATGATCCTAGTTCCGATTATGGTAATTATACCATTTTTCGGAATAGATGGGAATTTATGGGGAATACCTATTACTTATTTAATCATTGATTTTGTATTTATATTGGCTTCATTAACAGATAAATTGGATGGCTATATAGCCAGAAGTAGAAACCAAGTAACAGCATTTGGAAAATTTTTAGATCCATTAGCAGATAAAATTTTAGTATTAGCAGCAATGCTTATGTTAGTCGAAATGGGAAAATTACCAGCATGGATTCCTATTATTGTATTAGCAAGAGAATTTTTGGTATCAGGATATCGTTTAGTAGCAGTTGAAAAAGGTGGAGAAGTAATTGCGGCTTCTAAATGGGGAAAACTAAAAACAGTAACACAAATGATAGCTATTATTTTAGCCTTTTTAGATTTACATGCATTTGGAGTATGTTTTGAGGGAACTTTACAGGGAGCAGACTTTGTATTAAATCTAGCAGTTACAGTTATGATGATTATACAAACAATAGCAACTATATTTTCTGGAATAGATTACATGAGAGGTATAAAAAAATATATGAAAGATTAATTAGAAAAAATGAAATTTGTATTGACAAATTTCATTTTCTGCCGTAATATAAGAAAAGTGGCTTCGCCATATGTGCAAAATTGCTTCGCAATTATTGCACGAATATAAGAAACTTAACCTTGTTATATACGGAAAAATCTTATATAGGGTCAAGATAAAAGTTGATTTTTCCTATATAATAAGAAAAGTGGCTTCGCCATATGTGTAAAATTGCTTCGCAATTATTGCACGATATAGAAGCAATTCAAGGAGGAATTACTATGGAAGAAAAAGAAGTTATATTAACACAAGAAGGGTATAATAATTTAGAAAAGGAATTAAATTTTTTAAAAACGGAGAAAAGAGCAGACATAGCAGATAGAATAAAAGTAGCATTAGGATTTGGTGATTTGTCAGAAAATTCAGAATATGATGAAGCAAAAAATGCTCAAGCAGAAAACGAAGTAAAAATTGCTGAATTAGAAAATAAATTAAGACATGCCAAAATTATTGATGAAAAAGATATAGATACAGAAACTGTTCAAATTGGTAATAAAGTAAAAGTATTAGATGTTGAATTCGATGAAAAAATTGAATATACAATTGTAGGATCAACAGAAGTAAATTTGGCTGAAAATAAGATATCAAATGAATCACCATTAGGAGAAGCATTATTGGGAGCTAAGAAAAACCAAACTGTTGAAGTAAATGCACCAGCAGGTGTTATGAAGTATAAAATATTATCAATAAAAAAATAGATGATGAAAATATGTAAAATTGTTCTGAATTAGAAATAGAAACACAAAATAGTAGAAATATGCTATAAAAATATATCATACTATTTTGTGTTTTTTAGTATATAAAAAGATTTAAATCGTTTTAAAATTTATATTATTCTTTTTTAATATTTAGCTATATGATTAAACTACTATCTAATGCAATTTTGATCATATTATCTAAACCTTGTTCTCTCTCTTCAGGAGTAGCAGCTTTTGTTTTAAATCTTGAATCTACGACTGTCATTAGGCAAGTTGCTTTTTTGTTTAAGAGTTTTGCATTATAGCATAAAGCAAAAGCCTCCATTTCTGCACTTAAAGGATTAAAATCTTTAGGCACTCTATTCATAAATTGGTTAAAGTCATCTGGAGTCATATAGGGATCAAAACAATCACTACATATTGTATTTCCTTCAATAATTTTTATACCATTCTTGATAGCGGTTTCTTTTATTTTTTCATTTAGTTCCATATTTGCATCTATCATATGACAATTTTCATTATGAAATGTAAAAGCAAAATTACTTTCACTAAAAATAGATTTTGATAAAATGATATCAAATAAATTTAATTCAGGAACATAAGCACCACAAGAACCAATTCTAATAATATTTTCAACTTCATAAAATTTAAACAATTCATAAGAATAAATTCCCATACTAGGCATTCCCATACCAGAAGCCATAACGGTTAATTCTTTTCCTTTATAATTTCCTGTATATGCATAAATATTTCTTACTTGATTTACTAATTTGTAACTATCTAAAAATTTTTCAGCAATATGTTTTGCACGAAGTGGATCACCCGGCATGATGACCGTTTTTGCAATATCGCCTAAATTTGCTTCATTATGTGGTGTAGACATAGTTTTACCTCCCATTATAAAATATATTTTTAATATGTTTGAAAATAGTATGAATAAAATTAGTTAAATTATTCAGCTGATAAAAATTATTGTAATATAAATTTAGAAATAGTATAACAATAATATGTTAAAAAAGCAATAAAAAAACACATAATATGAGACAATGCCAATTATGAGGGGGACACCACATTTAAAAATAAAGTAAAAAATTACGAAATTAAAAATGCGGTTCAGTTACTAAATATATCTCCATTATTGGCAGATATATTTATAGTATATTAGAAAATAACTGGATTTGTAAAGAAGAAACGCTACCATAAAGAGCAAGCAAGATAAATAATGATAAACAAAATTAGAATTGACTTTTATAGATAAACATAATATAATTTTGTCATAAAAAAGGAAATAACTTTTGAAGCAGGTTAAAAAGATTAAAATAAAAGTGAAACTTTAAAATTATTCCTAAAGTTCACAGAAGGGAAGGAAAATATGATAGATTTTAAACAGAGAATTGCAAAAGCTGTTGCAGAAGTAGTTAACATAGATGAGAAAGAATTAGAAAGTTATATTGAAATACCAAAAGATACAAATAATGGAGATTATGCATTTCCATGTTTCCGATTGGCAAAAGAATTAAAAAAAGCACCACCATTAATTGCAAATGATATCAGAGAGAAAATGTCAATTGATGGGACAATCATAGAAAAAGTAGAAGTAGTAGGAGGATACTTAAACTTCTATATCTATCAAGAACAAATAGTAAAAGAAGTATTAACAGAAATTGCTAACCAAAATGAATATGGAAAATCAGAAATTGGAAAAGGAAAAAATATTGTTATAGATTATTCAGCACCCAATATTGCAAAACCATTTCATATAGGACATTTACGTTCGACAGTAATTGGTGGAGCTTTATACAATGTTTATCAATATCTAGGTTATCATACTATTGGTATTAATCATTTAGGGGATTATGGAACACAATTTGGAAAACTAATTGAAGGATACAAATTATGGGGAAAAGAATATAATGTAGAAGAAGATCCAATCAATGAATTAACAAAAATATATATTCGTATTAATCAGTTATGCAAAGAAGATGAAAAAGTTTTAGAACAATGTAGGATGAATTTTAAATTATTAGAAGATGGAGATCCATATTGTACAGAAATTTGGGAAAAATTCAGAAATTTAAGTTTAAAAGAATTCCAAAAAGTGTATGATTTGTTAGGAAGTCATTTTGATTCATGGAATGGAGAGGCTTTTTATTCAGATAAAATGCCAGAAGTTATTGAAATATTAGAAAAAACAGGAAAATTAATAGAATCACAAGGAGCTAAAATTATAGATTTAGAAGATAAGGGAATTAATACACCATGTATTATTCAAAAATCAAATGGCTCAACAACTTATGCGACAAGAGATTTAGCAGCCATCTTATATAGAGCAAGAACTTATGATTTTGATAAAGCATTGTATGTAGTATCATATGAGCAAACCTTACATTTTAAACAAGTATTTGAAGTGGCAAAATTACTGGGTATAGAAGAAAAGTATACAAAAGGATTAAAACATGTACCATTTGGTATGGTGTCATTACCAACAGGGAAGATGTCAACAAGAGAAGGTAATATTGTTAAATTAGAAGAATTATTAAACGAAGCTGTAGCAAGAGCAAAAGAGATAATAGAAGAAAAAAATCCTCAACTAGAAAATAAAGAAGAAGTAGCAAAAAAAGTAGGAGTAGGAGCGGTTATCTTTAATGATTTAGCAAATAGCAGAATAAAAGATGAAATATTTGATTGGAATCAAATACTAAACTTCCAAGGAGAAACAGGACCATATGTACAATATACCTATGTACGTACAAAAAGTGTTTTAGAAAAAGCAGGGGATATACCAGTAATAGAAGAAATTAAATTTGACAAATTACTAGATGAATCATCAAAAAATATTATAAAAATATTATACAATTTTGAAAACACATTAATACAAGTAACTGAAAAAGAAGAACCATCAATATTATCAAGATATCTAATTGATTTAGCAAAAGCATTTAGTAATTTCTACAATGATAACAAAATACTAGTAGAAGATAAAGATATGCAAAAGGCTAGAATTTACCTAACATTTGCAGTTGGAAAAGTATTGAAAACAGGTGCTAAGTTATTAGGAATTGAAATGCCAAATAAAATGTAAAAAAGGTGTATGATATGATGTTGTATAAAGATCAATTTTCTGTAGACAATAAAAAGTAAAAAAAGAAGATATTGTTCAATAAAATGAGAGAAATAAAGCTAATACATCAAATATTACCAAAAATTAACAAAAAAACACTTGCCAAACATAGATGAACATGTTAAAATGCAGACATGATTTATCTATGTTTTTTGATAGGTAAAAAGATATATTTAATTTCTTGAATTTTAAATCATATGTAGTTTGTTTCAATTAAATGAATTTTTTCGTGATATTTCAAACTGAGGTATTAATATAGTTAATACCATGTAATTTAACAATTTTTATTCGGAAAGGAGGAATTTGGATGATAAATAATTTTGATGATTTATGGAGCAAAATGCAAATAGAATTTAATAAAATAGATAAAAGATTTGCAGAGATAGATGAAAGATTTACAGAGATAGATGAAAAATTTACAAATCTAGAAAATAGAACAGAAGAAAAGTTTGGAAATTTAGAAAATAAAATAGAAGAAGGATTTGCAAAAGCAGACAAAAGATTTGAAAATCTAGAAAACAAAATAGATATTGTTACCAATGTAAATTTGGCTCAAATCTTAAATGAACAAACAAGAACTAGAAATGAAATTACAAAGAAATTAGACGAGTATATTACAAAAAATGAATTTGAGCATAAAAGATTTGACTATAAACTAGCAGAGTTAGAAATGAAATTCGGATATACAGCCAAATAATTGAACATAAATATATAACAAGAAATATAGATAAATTAGAAAAAAGGAAGCTTGAAAGTTATCTTTTTTTAGAAAAGATAAAAATAGAAGACTTCCTTTTTGTATTGTTTGGTAAATATAACATGAAGAATGAGATATTTAATAAAATTTGGAAAAAACTTGTAAAAAAAAATAGATAATAGTATAATATGAAAGGAAAGATAATAAGATAAAAAATAGAATACATAAGGAGAGATAAAAATGAGTAAAAATCAAGAAAAATCAGGAAGAAAAGGATTAAAGATATTTGGGATTATTGTATTAATATTAGTGATTTTATTAGTTTTAATAGTAGGAAGCTTATTTATGTTTATTAATAATAAATTAAGTAAAATACAACAGGTAGAGATTGATGAATCTGATTTAAGTGTGTCTTCTCAAGTAGAGGAAAACTTATCAGGATATAGAAATATTGCTCTATTTGGAATTGACAGCCGAGATAGTAGCTTAGGTAAAGGAAATAGAAGTGATTGCATTATTATTGCAAGTATTAATAATGATACAAAAGAAGTAAAATTAATATCTGTATATAGGGATACCTATGTAAATATAGAAGGACATGGTTTAGATAAGATAACACATGCCTATTCATATGGAGAAGCACCATTGGCAATTAAAGCATTAAATGAAAACTTTGATCTAAATATAACAGAATTTGCAACAGTAAATTTTGATGCAGTTGCAGAAGCAATTAATGCATTAGGTGGGATTACAATAGACGTTCAACCAGAAGAAGTAAAGTATATAAATAGTTATATAGATGAAACATCAAAAGTAACAGGATTAACGACAGAAAAAGTTAAATCATCAGGAGCACAGACTTTAGATGGAGTTCAAGCTGTTGCTTATTCAAGAATTCGTTATACAGAAGGTGGAGATTATAAAAGAGCAGAAAGAATGAGGACAGTTGTAGAAGCAATGGTAGAAAAATTCAAAACAAAAAGTATTGGAGAAATGAATCAAATCATTGATAAAGTTCTACCAGAGGTATATACCAATATTACAGCAAGTGATATTTTTTCATTGTTACCAAGTGTAGCAAGTTTTAAAGTAACAGAGAGTATAGGATGGCCTTATGAAACGAAAGGAATTACATTAGACAAATGGTATGGTGTACCAGTTACATTAGAAAGTAATGTAAAGCAATTACATGAAAAGGCTTTTGGAGAAACAGACTATGTACCATCAGATAGAGTAAAAGAAATAAGCAACCAAATTATCGAAAAAACAGGTTATACTAATTAGATAAAAGTATTGAAAAATCAAAAAGAGGGATAAAAAGCAAATTTATAAAATATGATTAGAGATAGATACTCTAGTCATATTTTATGAATAAAAGAAAGAGAAAAAGTATGAGAATAGACAAGATAAATATTTTAAGAAGTATATTGATAATATTATTGCTATGTACATTTTTTATTATATTTGGATTTTCTAGTCAAAATGGAGAACAGTCAGGAGGAATCAGTAGAAAAATCACAGAAGTAATATTAGAAAAATCAGATAGATATAATAAGTTAGAGGAACAAGAGAAGGAGCCAATATTACATAGAACAGAAAGTATCATTAGGAAGATGGCACACTTTTCTATATATACAGTAATAGGGATATTATTAATGGGGCTTTTATGTACATATAAGATAAAAAATAAATGGAGAATTGTAATAACTATTGTTACAGGAATGCTATATGCAATATCAGATGAATTTCATCAAAGTTTTTCTCCGGGAAGAACTCCTAAGATAACAGATGTATACATAGATACATTAGGGGTATTTTTAGGAGTTTTGTTAATATTACTTATTGTAAAAATACATGATAAATATATTCATAGGAAATTAGAACATGACTAAAAAAGTCATATGGAAGGTATTTACATAAAAGGGAAAATGTAGTATAATATATGTGTCGAAAAATGGGAATTTCATGTATTATAGGGGGAAAAATAAAAGATGGATGTTAGGAATGAAACATTATCCTTAAAAGAGGATAGTATAGAAAAATTAGGATTAATACCTAAACGAACAGATAGAAATCAATTTGTATTAAAAAGTGAAAAGGTATTAAAAAGATTTTTAGATATTTTAGGTGGTATTTTACGGTTTATTGGTATTAATACCATTAACAATTGCTGTGTGGATAGCAAATAAACTATCAAAGGAAAACGGACCAATATTCTATACACAAGAGAGAATAGGACAAGATGGCAAAATATTTAAGATGTATAAATATCGCTCAATGGTAATAGGAGCTGATGAAAAATTAAAAGAGTATTTACAAGAAAATGAAGAAGCAAGAGAAGAATATAAAAAGTATAAAAAATTAAAAAATGACCCAAGAATTACAAAAATAGGAAAAATATTAAGAAAGACAAGTTTAGATGAGTTTCCGCAATTTATTAATGTATTAAAAGGAGACATGAGCCTAGTAGGGCCACGTCCATACTTGTTAAGAGAAAAAGAAGAAATCAATGGATTTTTTAAGTACATAACTTCTTGTAAACCGGGTATTACAGGCTTATGGCAAACAAGAGGAAGAAGTAATACAACTTTTACAGACAGATTAACAATGGATATGGAGTATTATTACAATCATACATTGAAGACAGATATTAAATTAATATATAAAACAGTAAAGAATGTAATAAAAAAAGAAGGAGCTATTTAATGAGAATTTTACTAGTTAATAAATTTCACTATCTTAAAGGTGGAAGCGAGAAATATTATTTTGAATTAGCAAATTTATTAAAAGAAAAAGGGCATCAAATAGCTTTTTTTTCTATGAAAAATGAAAAAAATATACAAACAAACGAAAAAGAGTATTTTGTGGATGAGATAGACCTAAATACAGGAAGTAAGTTAAAAGCATTAGATGTAATTTATTCAAAAGAAAACAAGAGGAAAATGTTAGAAGCTTTAGAAGATTTTAAACCAGATATAGTTCATGTAAATAATTTTCAAAGACAATTATCCGAATCGATAATTGAAGCAATAAAAGAAAAAAATATTCCAATTATATTTACTGCGCATGATGTACAAGCTATATGCCCAGCTATAACAATGTTAGATAGCAATAAGGAAATATGTGAATTGTGTAAGAATGGGAAGTATCTTAATTGTATAAAAAAGAAATGTATTAAAAATTCAAGTTTAAAAAGTGTATTAGGAGCAATAGAAGGAAAGTATTATAGATTAAAAAAAGTATATAATAAAAAAATTTCATACATCATAACACCATCTAATTTTTATAAGCAAAAATTAGTAGAAGATGGAGTGGATGAAAAGAAAATAAAAGCTATATATAATTTTATAGATGTGAATAAATATAATTTAGAAAAAAAAGATAATGGATATGGTTTGTATTTGGGAAGATTATCGAAAGAAAAAGGAATATTGAATTTAATAGAAGCATTTTCTAAACTACAAGATAAAAAGTTATATCTTGCTGGTGATGGACCAGAAAGAGAAAGAATTGAAAAAATAATAAAGGAAAGAAAATTAGAAGAGAATATAAAATTATTAGGATATTTATCTCAAGATGAAGTTAAAAAGTATATAAAAAACGCTAGATTTATAGTAGTTCCATCAATCTGGTATGAAAATTGTCCATATTCAATATTAGAAACACAAGCTATAGGTAAACCAGTAATAGGGGCAAGTATAGGAGGAATTCCAGAATTAGTAAAAGATAAAGAAAATGGATTAATATACAAGTATAATAGTATTGATGAATTAGAAAGTAAAATGAAACTTTTATTTGAAAACAAAGAATTAGCAGAAAAATATGGAAAAAATGCAAAAGAATATGCACAGAAGTTTTATAACAAACAGAATTATTATAATAAAATAATAAAAATATATGAAGAAGCGTTAAGGGGAGTGTAGTTATGAATGAAAAAAAATTAAATGGAACAGTAATTGTAACATATAGATGTAATGCAAGATGTACAATGTGCAATAGATATAAAGCACCATCAAAGCCGGAAGAAGAAATTAGTATAGAAACAATAAAAAAATTACCAAAAATGTATTTTACGAATATAACAGGTGGAGAACCATTTATAAGAGAAGATTTACCAGAAATCGTAAGGGAGTTATATAAAAAATCAGATAGAATAGTTATATCAACGAATGGTTTCTTTACAGATAGAATTATAAAGTTATGTGAAGAATTTCCAAATGTAGGGATCAGAATTTCAATAGAAGGATTAGAGGACACCAACAATAAAATAAGAGGCTTAGAAGATGGGTTTAATAAAGGGTATTCTACTTTAAAAAAATTAGTTGAAATGAAGCATCCGGATGTTGGATTTGGAATGACAGTGCAGGATGCCAATGCGAAAGATTTAGTTCCTTTATATGATTTATCAAATGAATTGAATATGGAATTTGCAACAGCATCATTACATAATAGTTTTTATTTTGTTGAAGCAAAAAATATTATTCATGATAGATTAATGGTGGCAAAAGAATTTGAAAAGCTAATTAATAAATTATTAGGATCAAATTCTCCAAAGAAATGGTTTAGAGCATATTTTAATCATGGGTTAATCAATTACATATTTGGACAAAAAAGATTATTGCCATGCGATATGGCATTTGATACATTTTTTATAGATCCGTATGGAGATGTTATGCCATGTAATGGAACAAAAGAAAAAGAAGTAATGGGAAATTTGAATAAACAAACATGGGATGAATTATGGAATTCAGAACAAGCTGAAAAAGTGAGAAATAAAGTTAGACATTGTGATAGACAATGCTGGATGATAGGTTCTGTAAGTCCGGCAATGCATAAATATATATGGAAACCAGCATGGTGGGTTATAAGACATAAATTTTTAAGATTTTATAAAAAAGATAAATATTCAATGTTTGAAAACAAAATTGTTAAAGATTATAAAGAGGGAAAAGTATCAAAAGAGGAACTTGATAAATGTTCAACTTGTGATATGAATTGTGAAATACATGATGGTTTATCAGAAGCTTCAAAGGAACAGTTAAAAACTAGAACTGGTGAAGAAATAGTAAACGAGGATTTAATGAAGCAAATGAAGGGATAAGTGTAAATCAATATGAAAATAGCAATGATAGGGCATAAGCGTATTCCATCAAGAGAAGGTGGAGTAGAAATAGTTGTAGAAGAACTGGCTACAAGACTGGTAAAAGACGGACATCAAGTTGATGTTTATAATAGAAGAGGAAAAAATGTACAGGATAAGAATGCGGATAAAGATAAAAAGAAGTTAAAAGAATATAAAGGAGTAAAAATAATAACGATTCCTACTATTAATAAAAAAGGAATAGATGCACTAATATATTCTTTCTTAGCAAGTATAAGAGTTTTATTTGGAAAATACGACATATTGCATTATCATGCGGAAGGTTCATGTGCTATGCTTTGGATACCACATTTATTTAAGAAAAAAATAGTAGTTACAATTCATGGATTGGATTGGCAACGTTCTAAATGGGGAGGATTTGCTACAAAATATATTAAATTTGGAGAAAAACTTGCTGTGAAATATGCAGATAAAATTATAGTTCTTTCCAAAGGGGTGCAAAAATATTTTAAAGATACATATGACAGAGATACAGTATTTATTCCTAATGGAGTAAATAAACCAACTATAAGAGAAGCTAATATTATAAAGCAAAAATATGGGTTAGTGAAAGATAATTATATTTTATTTTTAGCAAGAATTGTACCAGAAAAAGGTTTACATTATTTAATAGAAGCTTTTAAACAAGTGAAGACTGATAAAAAATTAGTAATAGCAGGTGGAGCAAGTCATACAAATGATTATTTAGAAAAAATAAAAAAAATGGCTAGCGAAGATGATAGAATTATTATGACAGGATTTGTTCAGGGACAAGAATTAGAAGAACTATATAGTAATTGCTATTTATATTGTTTACCAAGTGATGTAGAAGGAATGCCACTTTCTCTTTTGGAGGCAATGAGCTATGGTTGCAATTGTTTAGTAAGTAACATAGAAGAAAATATACAACTGGGAAAAGAAGATATATATTATTTTGAAAAATCTAATATATCAAATTTGAAATTACGATTAGAAGAATTAATTTTAAATAATGAAAAATTAAAAAGAAAGCAATATGATTTGAAAAATTATGATTGGAATCAAATAATCAAAAAAACAAATGGAATATATAACAACTGAAAGGATAATAAAATGCTTGAAGTAGAGGATAGGGATAGAAAAGAGAAAAAAGAATTAAATAATAGAAGACAAATGAATTTTGAATTATTGCGTATAGTTAGCATGATAATGATTATATTACATCATTATTCATTATATGGTGGATTAATAGGTATAGAAACTATATCTATTAATAAGTTTATAGGTGAATATATATATATTGGTGGAAAATTAGGAACTGTATTATTTGTTATGATAAGTGGTTATTTTTTAATAGATAAAACATATAAGTTTAAAAATTTAATAAAAGTAATATTAGAAGTGTTTTTTTACTCAGTTTCTATATATATGATATTGGTGCTATGCCAAAAAATTGAATTTTCACCTAAGGATTTGATTAAAAGCTTATTTCCAATCATATATAATCAATATTGGTTTGCTACATCTTATGTGGGATTGTATATTTTTATTCCATTTGTTAATAAGTTAGTAAAAAATATGAATGAATTCCAATATAAACTTTTAATAATAATTGGGATGATTGTATTTGTTATAATTCCAACAATAGTAATAGGTGGAGGAGATGGATTTATAGGAGGAATATCATATTTTATATATTTATATATGCTATCAGGATATTTAAAAAAATATAATTTCAATATGCTAAAGAAAAAGAAAAATTGTATAATACTAATTATTACTGTATTATGTATAATGATGTTGGTTTCAGTCATATCAACTTATTTAGCACAAGATTTTAGCATTTTTGAGAATGGAATAACATATTTGTCAAATCAACATAGCGTAACTATAGTGTTATTAGCGATAGGAATTTTTCAATTATTTAGATATACCAATATAAAAATAAATTCATTGAAATTTGTGCTACAGTGAGCTTTTCAGTTTACTTAATACATGAAAATCCATATTTTCAAGAAGTATTATGGAAAGAAATTTTAAAAGTTCAAAATTATTATGATGCAAATATTTTATCACTTACATTTAATATATTGTTTTCTGTGATTTTTATATATGGGATTTCGTTATTAATAGATTTATTTAGAAAGAAATTTTTAGAAGAAAAAATATTTGAAACAATATACAAAAAATATTTTGAAACAAAAATTAAAAAAGTTGAAAATATATTGAATGATACTTAGAAATATATATAGATTATAAAAGAAAAGAGAAATTTAATATGAAAAAAATATTAGTATTTGGAATGTCAGAAAATTTAGGCGGAGTAGAAACAGTCATTATGAATTATTATCGAAATATAAATAAAGAAAATATTCAATTTGATTTTCTATATAATACAAAAGAAATAGCTTATGAGGAAGAGATTAAAAGTTTAGGGGGAAAAACCTTTAAAATTACTCCAAGAGGAAAAAGTATTAAAAAATATAAAGTTGATATGAAGAATTTCTTTGAAAATCACGCAAAAGAATATTCTGCTATTTGGGTAAATTTATGCATTTTATCAAATATAGACTGGTTAAAATATGCTAAGAAATATGGAATAAAAGTTAGAATAGTACATAGTCATAATTCAAAAAATATGACAACAAAAGTAAAATATATGCTTCATAAAATTAATAAACAGTTTTTAAAAAATTATGCAACTAATTTCTGGGCATGTTCTGAGGAGGCAGGAAAGTGGTTTTATAATCAAAACATAAGAAAAAGCGATACATATAAGATTATTAATAATGCTATAAATGTGCAAGAATACAAATTTAATGATGAAATAAGAAAAAAATATAGACAAGAAATGCAAATAGATAATGATTTGGTAATAGGGCATATAGGAAGAATGCATTTTCAAAAAAATCAAGAGTTTTTGATTGATATTTTTTATGAAATAAATAAAATAAATGCTAATACACATCTATTATTGATTGGAAATGGAGAAGATAAAGAAAAGATAAAAGAAAAAGTTAAAGAATTAAATTTAGAAGATAATGTCAGTTTTCTAGGAATAAGGAAAGATATTAAAGAATTAATGCAAACTATGGATGTGTTTGTTTTTCCATCATTGTTTGAGGGGTTACCATTGGTTTTAGTTGAAGCACAAGCAAATGGTATAGATATTTATGCTTCAAAAGAAGGAATTTCACAATCAGCTAAAATGTGTGAAAATTTTGAATTTATTTCGTTAGATAAACCGGCACGAGAATGGGCTAAAATTATATTATCTAAAAAGCATACTAGAAGTAACAATGATGAAAATATCAAACAAAGTGGCTATGATATTAGAGAGGAATCAAAAAAAATAGAAAAAGAATTTATGCAATTAATTAGTAAATAAAGAAAGTAGGAGAAAAATGAAAGTTTTACTTATAAGAACTTCGTCAGCAGAAAATACAATTTTTAAAAATATATATAATGAACAAGAAGTAGGTTTAGCTAAAGCATTGACTAGACTAGGCCATGAATGTGGGATTGTATATTATGCTAGAAAAGGCAATGCTTCTCAACAAGAAGTAGATGTAGATGACAAAAAAATAAAAATATATAATATAGAAGGAAAAGAATTTTGTAAAAGTGCAATATATAATAAGAAAATATATGATTTATGTGAAGAATATGATATTATACAAGTATATGAATGTGATAAAGTGATGACATGGTTAATAAATAGCAAATATTCTTATAAAACGATTATATATCATGGACCATATGAATCTAGGTTTACATGGAAACATAATTTATATACAAAAGTATTTTATAAAATATTTTTAAAAAGAAATAATTACTTGAATGCACATATTATTACTAAAAGTTATTTAGCAGAAGAATATTTGAAAAAACAGGGATTTAAAAATGTGCATACAATTGGTGTAGGATTGGATACAAGTAAGTTTGTTAACAAAATAGATGATGCTAGTGATAATATAGAGTTTTTTAATAAGATAAAAAAAGAAGATAAACATTTATTATATATAGGAAAAATAGAGCCAAGAAGAAATATTAAATTTCTAATTGACCTTTTGTCAGATTTGATAAAAGAAAATGACAATATAAAATTAGTATTAGTTGGAAATGGAAATTCAAAATATATAAAAAAAATGGTTAAATATGCTAGAAATAAAAGTGTATTAGATAGCATAATTTATGAAAAGTCTATAAATCATAATGTTGTACAAGCTTTATATGAAAAATGTGATATATTTTTATTACCAACTCAATATGAAATTTTTGGAATGGTATTACTGGAAGCAATGTATTTTGGAATACCAACGATTACAACATTGAATGGTGGTTCGAGTGTTTTAATTGAAAATGGAAAAAATGGATATGTTTGTGATTTACAAGACAGAAAGATCTGGAAATCAACTATTATAAATATATTAAATAATAATAACAATAGTTTAAGCCTTATTGCAAAATCAACAATACAAAATAACTATGTTTGGGAAAAACTAGTATATCAATTTACTAAAGAATATAAGGGAGAATGTAATGAAAAATAAAAAATCAGAAATATTTGTAATGTTCATTTTTTGTATTACTATAATAACATTTATTTTAAGTGAATATACAGGAAACTTTTTTAGTGTTTTAGAATCTTTGAAAGTTAAACATTTTTTAATTATTGCAGTAATAATTTTATTTGGGGGATTTTTATTAAAAAAATATCAATATACAAAATACAGATATGAGTTAAAGTATATATTAAAAGCTGCATTTGCTTTATTCTTTATATCTATTATATTTCAATTAATTAATTTTTCGTTTAAATTATATACTATTAGCGAAATATATTATTTAATTGTTCCAATTATATTTGTATGGATATTTTATAATTATTTATCAGATGAAAGATATTTAAATAAGTTTTTAGATGTATTTTTCTATACAATAACAATTGCATTTTTTATAAAGTTTTACGAGAATTTTTCAATTAGCAATATAATGAATACCATAAGAAGTTTTTCTTTGACTGGAATAAGTTCTTCTGCATTTGAAAGTGGAGCAGCAGATATATATGCTTTGCTGTTGGTATATTATTTGTATAGAAAAGACAAATTAAAAATATGTATATGTGCAATTTTAGGATTTTTATCTTCTAAAAGACAGGCTATGTTATTTATAATTTTAATTTTGATTGCTTATAGATTTATACCAAAGAATAAATCGGTAAACAAGAAAATATTTAATTTTTCAGTTATATTTTTTACAATTATGCCGATTATCATTGATTTTTGCACTACGAATGAATTTGCTATATGGTTTTATAACAAATTTTCAATGAGTATATCTGAATTTTCAATGACTAGAGTAGATATTGTTAATATTATTAAAGATGCTAATTTAACTAATTATGGATTAGGAACAATAACTAACTTTTTAGAGATTAGAGATGTAGCAGGACAATTAAATATGCATAGTGATTTATTAAGATTATATATGGAATGTACAATAATAGGAGTGTTTTTATATATAAAATGTTATTTAAATATTGCTAAATATAATTATTTATCTTTTATGTTAATGATATATTTCTTTTTTGGTATTTCTATAAATCATTTAATTGGACCGGGTTCTATTACTGTATTAATATTACTATTTTTCTTAATATTATATTTTAATAAAGAATTAAATAAAGAAGGGAAAAGAATTGAAAAGTAGCATAAAAAAGAATTATTTTTATAATGTAAGTTATCAAATTTTTGCGTTGATAGTTCCATTAATAACTACTCCATATATTTCAAGAGTGCTTGGAGCCGAAGGCGTAGGAGAATATAGTTATACATATGCTATGGTTAGATATTTTTGGATATTATCAGCATTAGGTGCATCTACATTTGGGACTAGAAATATTGGAATATTTCAAGAAGACAAAGAAAAAAGAAGCTATTGTTTTTGGAATTTATTTTCTTTAAAAGTAATATTATCTATGTTCTTTATAATTTTATATATTTTATATATTATAAGTTTTGCTCAAAATAAAATAATTGCATTTTTGCAAGGAATAAATTTATTAGCAGTTATGGTTGATATTACATGGTTTTTTAATGGGATAGAGGAATTTAAAAAAATAACCATAAAAAATTTTGCAATAAAAATTTTGAATGTGATTTATATTTTTCTATTTGTAAAAGACAAAGGAGATTTGAATATATATGTTTTTGGTCTAGCATTCTTTTTATTACTTGGTAATTTGTCTATGTGGACGACTTTAAAAAAGTATGTTTCAAGAATTCCGTTAAAAAAGTTAAACCCATTTTCTTATTTAAAGCCAGTTATTCAATTATTTATTCCTAGTATTGCAACTCAAATTTTTTCTATTATTGACAAGTCAATGATAGGGTGGTTCACACAAGATTCGGCAGAAAATGGATACTATGAACAAGCTTTAAAAATAGTTGATATGGCATTAGTCTTAATAACAACAATGGGAACAATTATGATTCCTAGAATTTCTAGAGAGTATAATAAGGGAAATAAAGAAACAGTAAAGATATATATAGATAAATCTCTTAGATTCACATTAATGCTTGCATTACCAATGACTTTAGGGATTATAGCTATATCAGAAAAGTTTGTACCTATATTTTTTGGAGAAGAATATACAAAGACAATATATTTATTAAATATTTTAAGTTTACTATTTATTTTTATGGGATTGAATAGTGTAACTGGATCACAATATCTTATATCTACAGGACAACAAAATAAACATGTTAAATTTCTTTTAATAGGCGGAACAATTAATGTTATTTTGAATGCAATTTTAATTCCCCAGATAATGTCAATAGGAGCTGCTATTGCATCAGTTATTGGAGAATGTGTAATAACTATATTAGAAATGAATTATTTAAATAAAACCAAACAATATAATGTGAAAAATATTATAAAATATAGCAAAATATATTTTATAGCAACTATAATCATGTTCATAGTTATTAGTATAATAACAAGGTCAATAGAATCAATTATAGGAGTGCTTTTGTCGGTATTGTTAGGAGGTATGATTTACTTTATTATATTGATGATTTTTAAAGACGAAATGATTATAGAACAAATTAAAAAAATAAGAACTAAGCTATTAGAGAAGGTGAAATAATTGAAGAAAATATGTTATATAGTGCCGTATTTTGGTAAGCTACCTAAAAATATGAAATTATGGTTAAATAGTTGCAAAACTAATCCAACAATAGATTGGTTATTGTATACAGATGATAAAACTGTTTATGATTATCCAGAAAATGTTAAAGTAACATATTGTAGCTTTGATGAAATAAAGAATAGAATTCAGAAAAATTTTGATTTTAAAATTTTAATTGACAGACCATGGAAACTATGTGATTTTAGAGTGGCATATGGTGAAGTTTTTGAAGAAGATATAAAAGAATACGATTTCTGGGGATATTGTGATATAGATGTATTGTGGGGAAATATAAGAAAATTTATTACGGAAGATATTTTAAATAAGTATGATAAAATTGGATTTCAAGGACACTCTACTATGTATAGGAATAATAAAGAAGTAAATAGTAGATATAAAAACAAAATTTCAAAATATCCATCATACGAAATAATATTTACAACTCCGCAAGGGTATTGTTTTGATGAAAATATTATTTGTGATATTTACAAGGAAATGAATATTCCTTATTATAGTGAAACTAATTTTGCTCATTTAAGAAAGTGGGAATACAATTTTGTTTTGGCTCATGTTCCAATTGAGGAAGAGTATAAAAATCAAAATCAAATTTTTCTATGGGATTCTGGAAATTTATATAGATTATACTTGGCAGATGGAAAAGTATGCAAGGAAGAATTTATGTATATACATTTTTTTTGTAGACCAATGACTTTTGTGGCAAAAAAATTTGAACCAAATGTAAGATATTTAATTTATCCAGATAAGGTTATTGATTATTGTAATGATTATGAAATAGATTATAAATTTATAAAAAAGAAAAGCAAAAAAAGAAGAATAAAGTTTTTTGTAAAAGCTATTTATTTTAATAGAAAGAAAATAACGTTAAGAAAAGTGATATTTAATATAAAAAATATGATAAAGCATAAGTTAAGAATGAGAAAAAGAAAGATGATAATGAATTTAGGAGATAGAAATGAATTATAAAATAAAAAGGATATTATATTATATGCCAAAAAAAATGATAACCAAGATAAGATATTTTTATGTGACTGGAAAAAAATTAGATTTAAAAGATCCTAAAGATTTTAATGAAAAGGTATTATACTTGATGTTAAATGAATGTGATGATAAGAAAAAACAATGTGTTGATAAATATTTGGCAAGAGAATATGTAAAAGAAAAAGGATTAACAGATATATTAGTAAATTTATATGGAAAGTATGATAATGCAAATGATATAGATTTTAATAAACTACCAGATGAATATGTGTTAAAAACCAATCATGGATGTGGATGTACGATAATTAAAACAAAGAATCAAGTTTTAAATGAGAATAATATAATAAAGGAATTGAACAATTCATTAAAAATAAACTATGCTAAACAGACATTGGAATATCAATATGAGAATATTAAGCCATGTATTATTTGTGAAGAGTATTTGAAAGAAAGTAAAAAGAAAATGCCAAATGATTATAAGATATTTTGTTTTAATGGAAAAGCTAAATTTTTATTAGCTTGTGAAGGAAGAGATAGTGAAATAAAAAAAGTTTATTATGACATGTATTGGCAGAAGTTAGAATGTACGAAAGAAAAACAGGGATTTGAAATTATTAAACCCAAAAACTTTGATGATATGATAAAAATTGCTGAAAAATTAGCGGAAGATTTTAAATTTGTACGAGTTGACTTATATAATATAAATGGAAAAATTTATTTTGGAGAATTAACTTTTACTCCAAGGGGAGGAATTAATAATACGATAAAACAAGAATATCTTGACAAATGGGGAGATTTTATAGATATAAAAAGGGGATAAGAGTATGGATATTCTAATTATTTTTTTCATAATATTGTTTTTGTTTAAAATTGATAAAAAAAATGATTATTTAAGTTTAGAATACACAAAATATCTAAAAGGGATTTTAGCTTTAGTGGTAGTATTTTGCCATATTCAATATGGAAGAACAACGATACCAATTTTCAAAATCTTTAATTACGTTGGAGATTTAGCTGTAAGTTGTTTCTTTTTCTTTTCTGGATATGGGTTAATAAGTCAATATTTGAAAAATTCAGAAGGTTATTTAAAAACGTTTTTTAGAAAAAGGATTGTTAAAATATTATTCGCATATATGATTTTTATATGTATTTATTTAATATATTATTTTGTAAGTGGAACTTTTAAAAGCTTTGATGATATAATAACGTTTACAAAAAGTGGAAGTTTGATAGTATCTCATTCTTGGTATATAATAGATATAATTATTTTATATGCGGCTTTTTATATAATAGCAAAAATTTTTAAAGAGAATTACAAATTTATAATTATTGGTATGTATGGCTTTGTAACATTTTTAACCCTTATTATGATATGTTTTGAAATGTCAGAATTTTGGTATGTATCAATATTTTCATTATGTTTTGGAATGAGTTACAAAATAATTCAGGAAAAAATAGATAATAAAAATATAAAAAAATATTACATAATTATTGCAGTAATATTTATTATTTTTGAAATATTACAATTTATTATAAACAAAATGTATGATTCAATACCAATAACTATAATTGTAGCAATATTAAAAAATGTTGCATGCATTAGTTTTACATTTTTAATTATTAATATAGGAAAGTATATACAATTTAAAAATCCGATTTTTAAGTTTTTAGGAAAGATATCTTTAGAATTATATTTAATACATGGATTATTTGAAAAAGTTTTTAGCAATACTAATTTTACAAATAATAACAATTTTATATATGGTTTATCTGTCCTAGTATGTTCAATTGCGTCGGCATATTTAATACATAGATTTATATTAATGTTCAAAGGAAGTCGTGAAAAAGTTAAAACATAAATTTAAGGAGTGATAACAATGAAAATTGCAGTGGCAGGAACAGGATATGTTGGATTATCAATAGCAACATTATTAAGTCAAAAAAATGAAGTAATGGCATTAGACATCATACCGGAAAAGGTAGAAATGATAAATAAAAGAATATCACCAATAAAAGATAAAGAGATAGAAGAATTTTTTAAAAATAAAGAATTAAATTTAAAAGCAACTCTAGATTATAAAGAAGCTTTTAAAGATGCAGAATTCATAGTAATTAGTACTCCTACTAATTATGATGATGAAAAAAATCATTTTGATACATCAAGTGTAGAAGATATCATACAAAAAGTAATCAGTATGCATATCAATACGACAATGGTTGTAAAATCTACAATACCAGTCGGATTTATAGAAAATATGAAGCAAAAATATAATATAGATAATATTATGTTTTCACCAGAATTCTTAAGAGAGGGAAAAGCTTTATATGATAATCTTTATCCATCTAGAATCATTGTTGGTGAAAAAAGTGAAAGAGCAAAAAAATTTGCAAACCTTTTGAAAGAATCAGCATTAAAAGATGATATAGAAGTAAAGTTCATGAATTCAACAGAAGCAGAGGCTGTAAAACTATTTGCGAATACATATCTTGCATTGAGAGTAGCATATTTTAATGAATTAGACACATATGCTGAGATTAAAGGTTTAAATTCTAAGGATATAATAGAAGGGGTATGTTTAGACCCTAGGATTGGAAATCATTATAACAATCCATCTTTTGGTTATGGAGGATATTGTTTGCCAAAGGATACAAAACAACTATTAGCTAATTATGATAATGTACCTCAAAATTTAATAAGAGCAATTGTAAGATCTAATAGAACAAGAAAAAAACATATTACAGAAATGGTTATGCGAAGAAATCCAGACATGGTTGGAATTTATAGATTAACAATGAAAAAAGATTCTGACAATTTTAGAGCAAGTGCAATTCAAGAAATAATTGATAGATTAAAACTTGAAGGTGTAGAAGTTATCATTTATGAACCTACATTAGAAAAAACAACATTTAATGATTGTAAAGTAATAAATGATTTTGAAAAATTTTGCGAAATTTCTGATATGGTTTTAGCAAATAGATATGAAGATAAATTAAGTCCAATCAAAGATAAAGTTTATACAAGAGATTTATTTGCAAGAGATTAAAATAAGATGTAAATGACTTAATAAGAACTTAAGGAATGCTAGTATTTGTAGCATTTCTTTTTTTGGTGAGTTGTAAAAGTAACTTCCAAAAGAAAAACTAAATTCCAAATGTAAGAGAAACGTCAAAATATAGGCGTTTCT
>CALXKA010000017.1 GCA_944388765.1 uncultured Clostridia bacterium | reverse complement strand
GATCCAGAATTAAGAGAGAAATATTATTATAGAGAAAAGCAACTAAGGGATGAGTTATCCAGAATAAAAGATGGATATATGAAAGGTATAAAAGAAAGTCGAAAAGAGATAGTTCTGAATATGCATAAAAATAATATGGATATTAATACAATATGTAAGATAGTACAAATTACAGAAGATGAAGTAAAAAAAATAATAGAAGAAGGACGATAATATATAAAATTTATGATATTATTGAAAAATAAATAAAACAATGGTAAAATCTTAAATATAAAATTAATGGGGGATAAGTATTATGAAAGCAAAAAACAAAATCATACCAAAAACTTTACCTGGATTTATGGAACTACAACCAAATGAACAAATACTGTTTAACCAAATGAAAGAAAAAATAAAACTATCATATGAAAAATTTGGTTTTTTACCAATAGATACACCTATTTTAGAATTATCAGAAGTTTTACTAGCAAAAGCAGGAGGAGAAACAGAAAAACAAATATATAGATTTCAAAAAGGAGATACAGATTTATCAATGAGATTTGATTTAACAGTACCTCTTGCAAAATATGTTACCAAAAACTATAATGACTTACAATTTCCATTTAGAAGATATCAAATAGGAAAAGTATATAGAGGAGAAAGGGCACAAAAAGGAAGATTCAGAGAATTCTATCAAGCAGATATAGATATTATAGGGGATGGAAAACTAGATATAATAAATGATGCAGAAATTCCAAGTATTATCTATAATACATTCAAAGAATTAGGGTTTAGCAATTTTACTATTAGAATTAACAATAGAAAAATATTAAATGGACTATATAAAAGTCTAGACCTTGAAAAAGAATCAACAGACATAATGAGAATAATTGATAAACTAGAGAAAATAGGTCAAGAAAATGTAAAACAAATGCTTTTAGAAATTGGAATAAATGAAGATAAAATAACAAAAATATTAGAATTTATTTCTATAACAGGCTCAAATGATGAAAAAATAAATACATTGAAAGCACTAGGTATAAAAGATGAATTATTTATAGAAGGTGTAGAAGAACTAGAAAAAGTAATAAAATACATTAGACTATTTGAAGTACCAGAAACTAATTTTATGGTAGATTTAACAATAGCAAGAGGATTAGATTATTATACAGGAACAGTATATGAAACATTCTTAAATGACTATAGACAAATAGGAAGTGTATGCTCAGGAGGAAGATATGATAATTTAGCCGAATACTATACAGACAAACCATTACCTGGTGTAGGAATATCAATAGGATTAACTAGGTTATTTGACCAATTAAATGATTTACAAGCAATAAAAGCAGAAAAGAAATCTATATCAGATGTGCTAGTTATTTCAATGTCAGACAATATACAAGAATGCCTACCAGTTGCAAATGCATTTAGAACAGCTGGAATAAATACACAAATATATATGAATAATAAAAAAATACAAGCTAAGTTCAAATATGCAGATAAATTAAAAATACCATTTGTTGCAATAATTGGAGAAAATGAAGTAAAAAACAATACAGTTTCTTTAAAAAACATGATTACAGGAGAACAAGTAGAAGTTAGTATAAATGAAGCTATAAATATTTTGAAGAAATAACATAAAAAATATATTTAATAAAAACATGATGTTATGAAAAATAATATCATGTTTTTTGTTTAATATACTAAAAAAAGGAAAAAATATAATGTATAAGTAAATTAAAAATTTTAGGAGGAGTAAATTGAAAAAGAAAAAAAGAGTAAACGATAATTTAAAAACAGTAGTAGTAACAATGAGTATATTATTTTTTATTACTTTAACAGGATTTTATTTATTCAACTTATACATAAATATAGATATAGGTAATGAGGAAAATCAAAGCACATATAGTGCAACAAAAACTTCACAAACAGTAGCTGAAATTAATGAAGAAAGTAAAGAAATAGCAGATGTAATTGAAGAAGTTTCAAATTCAGTAGTAGGAATTTCAAAACTAAAAGAAAATGGAAATTCAATATTTTTAAATGATGGTAGCATAAAATTAGGATTAGGAACAGGGGTAATAGTTTCAGAAGATGGATATATTATAACAAACGAACATGTTTCAGGATCAAAATATAGTAATTGTTACGTTACACTAGAAAATGGAAAAGAATATCAAGCAAATGTAGTTTGGTCAGATACAGATTTAGATTTATCAATAATAAAAATCAATGCAAAAGGACTAACATATGCAAATTTAGGAGATTCAGATAAAATACGTCCAGGAGAAAAAGTATATGCAATAGGAAATCCAATAGGGTTTGAATTTCAAAGAACAGTTACTGCAGGAATTATAAGTGCTGTAGATAGAACAATAAAAATAGAAGAAGAAGATAAAACCTCTTACATGGAAGACTTAATACAAACAGATGCAACAATAAATCCAGGAAATAGTGGAGGACCATTAATAAATCCAAATGGAGAAGTAATAGGAATAAATTCAATAAAAATAACATCAGCAGAAGCAATAGGATTTGCCATACCAATAAACATAATAAAACCAATAATACAAAGCTATAAACAAACAGGAAACTTTACAGAAGCGAGTATAGGGATATTTTCATATGATAAAAATGTAATACCATATTTAGATTCTAAACTAGAGTTTGATAATGGAATATATGTAGTAGAAATAATAAAAAATAGTCCAGCAGAAAAAGTTGGAATAAAAACAGGAGATATTATAACAAAAATAGATGGAATAACTCTAAATAAAATGAGTGAACTAAGAAAATATATTTATACAAAAAAGCCAGGAGATGAAGTAACCTTATTAATACAAAGAAAAGGAATTATAAGCCCTGTAAAAATACAGCTAGCAAAAAAATAACTAAAAAATACTAGGTCATACTTAAAAAGTAAACCTAGTATTTTTTAGTTATTTTTAATTCTCTTTTAAATTATATAAATCTCCATCAATACAAAGTTTTGCACGACCAGCTGTCTTTTCATCTGAATTTAAAGCATTTTCTATAAAATCAGGATGCTCAATTAAGAATTTTCTCATACTTCCATCAGGATCTTTAATAAAATTATGTACCATTTCTAATTGGTTTTTATCAATAACACCTTTATCAAAAGCTGTTACAAATAAATCCTCATCTATTTGTGTTAAAGAATAAGATTTAATTCCCAAATCAGATAATCTTTCAGAGCCACCTTGCATTCTATCAACCACACAAAGACTCCATACTAACTCTCCACCTAAGTTTTGAATTGCTGGAATCCAAGCGCGAATAAAACTAGATGCAATAGTAATTAAATCTGTAATATGTAAAACCTTTTTACCATTAATAGATTTTACTATGGTTGTATTTTCAAAATTATAATCACTAACTAAAGTATCTAAATCCTTAAAAATAGTAATATGTGGTTTTTGTAAGATATTAGCAATAATGTATGAGAAAAACCAATCTCTTCTTTCACCACCAGAAATATAATCAATTTCATCTACATTAATATTTTCTTTTATAAATGTAAGCATTTCATTAATTACATCATTATAAATTTTATTGTTTTCATATTGTGCTTTTATAAGTGGAAATAATTTTTGTGGCATTGCAAGTTTATCATGTTTATTTTCATCAATAAAACTTAATAAAGATGCTGCATCTTCCTCGCTACCATAAACAAAATGTGTATTAATAAAGTATGGTCCAATTTTACCAGAAGTATACCAGAAAGGTTTGTCACCTTTACATACTTTTATAGCATCTGTTTCAAATAAATATGATTTTAAATTATTCATATATTAAATCCTCCATTCTAACAGAAATAACACACAGAATAAATCTGTTTTTTCCTTTACAATAATAAAATAAAAATCGAATAATGTCAATGAAATATGCAAAAAAAGAATAATCCACAAAAGTTATCCACTAATGTGAATAACTTTTGTGGATTAAATGTGAATACAAAAATTACCTAATAAGTTTATACCAAGTTTCATATAAATATGTGGTCATATTCCACAAACTAATCTTTTTCACATCTTCAGATGCAATAATATTAGATTGACCTACAATTTCTCCATTAATAGAATAACTAACTTCTCCAAGCTTTTGCCCTTTAGTTACTGGAGCCGAGATAGTGTCATCTAAATGAATATCTTGAGTTAAATTCTTATCTTCTCCCTTTTTTACTAAAGCACCACAAGAATTTTCTAAAACAGCATCAACACTTGTATTAATACCTTTATTAACAACTAAAGATTTTACAACATCCCCAGTTTTTCCAAACTCCTTATACGAATAATTACTAAAACCATAATCCAATAACCCGAGTTGCTTCAGAAAAACGAATTTTAGTTGTAGGAGCTTTCATTATAACAGCTATTAAAGAAAGACCATCACGAGTCGCACTAGCAGATAAATTATATAATGCAAGTGAAGTTGAGCCAGTTTTTAAACCAGTAGCACCTTTGTAATTCCTTATAAGTTTATTAGTATTTACAAGTTCAGACTTTCCATCACGTAAAGTATCCATCCAAATAGTAGTAAACTCAGTAATATCTGGATGTTTAGTTAAAAGTTCACGAGACATAAGTGCAATATCATAGCTTGAAGTAACATGGCCGTCAGCATCAATACCATGACAATTTTTAAAAGTAGTATCATTCATACCAAGTTCTTTTGCTTTAGTATTCATTTGAGCAACAAAAGCCTCTTCAGAGCCAGCTAAATATTCAGCCATAGCAACAGTACAGTCATTTGCAGACACAACACAAATAGCTTTAAGCATTTCACGAACAGTTAAAGTTTCTTTAACATCTAACCAAATTTGAGAGCCACCCATAGAACTAGAATTTTCGCTGCAAGGTATTTGGTCATCGTATGACAACCTGCCACTATCAATAGCCTCCATAATTAAAAGAATTGTCATAATCTTTGTAACACTTGCAGGACGTAACTTTTCATGCATATTATGTTCATACAAAACTTTACCACTATTTTGTTCAATTAAAACTGCACTACCAGATTCTAAATTAAGCACATTTGAATTACTAGAAGTATCATTAACATTAGCATTAACTAAAGATGCATCCTCATCACCAGACCAGACATATAAACTATCAGTTGCAATAACACTACTAGAAAGAACAAAAAATGAAATTAAAAAAACAGCAACAACTTTTCCGCATAAATTTATAACATCTTCTCATATAAAACCTCCATAAAAAAGCTTACTAAACAATATGCGAGTGAAGAGATTTATAGAATAAAATACATAAAAATATTGAAAAAAACGCAATAAAATGATAAAATATGGAAGAAATATTATATAGGAGGTAATTGTATGACAATTTTACTAAAAAACGGAAATGCAATTGATTATGCAACAAGACTAAATCAAAAAATGGACATACTAATTGAAGACAACAAAATTAAAAAAATAGCAAAAGAAATAAATGAAAGTGCAGACCAAGTAATTGACTGTACAGGTTTATCTATTATGCCTGGTATGATAGATATGCATTGTCATTTAAGAGAGCCAGGATTCGAATATAAAGAAACAATACAAACAGGCTCACAAAGTGCTGTTAAGGGAGGTTTTACTACAATTTGTCCTATGCCAAACACAAAACCAACACCTGATAGCACTATTGTTTTGTCTAAAATAATAGAAGAAGCAAAAAGAGTAAACTTATGTAATGTACTTCCATATGCTAGTGTAACAAAAGGAGAAAAAGGAGAAGAACTAGTAAATTTTGAAGAATTAAAACAAGCAGGAGCAATAGCATTTTCAGATGATGGAATGCCAGTAGTAAATTCAAAAATAATGAGACAAGCAATTATAGAAGCAGACAAGCTTGGGACATTTGTAGCTTCACATTGTGAAGAAAAATCTGTATCTAGTGGAGCAATAAATGCAGGAAAAATAGCAGAGCAATTAGGTGTAGAAGGAGTACTTCCAGAAGCAGAAGAAATAATGGCAGCAAGAGAAATTGTAATATCAGAAACAAACAATGTAAGAGCACATATTTGTCATATAAGTACAAAAACATCAGCAAACATGATAAGGGATGCAAAAAAACGTGGAGTAAAAATAACCTGTGAAACATGTCCACATTATTACAGTTTTACAGTAGAAGAAGTATTAAAATCAGGAGCAAATGCTAAAATGAATCCACCATTAAGAGAAGCAAAAGACCAAGAAGCAATTATAGAAGCACTTAAAGATGGAACAATAGATGCTATAATAACAGACCACGCACCACACTCTGAAGAAGAAAAACAAAAAGGACTTGCTACTGCACCAAATGGAATAATAGGATTTGAAACAGCTTTAGCAGCTACAATAACAAATCTAGTTGATAAAAAACATTTATCATATTTAGACATGGTAAGATTAATGTCATATAATCCAGCAAACTTATTAGGACTAAAAAACAAAGGACAATTAAAAGAAGGATTTGATGCAGATATAACAGTATTTGATCCAGAAATAGAATATGTATATGAAAAAGAAAGTATAGTATCAAAATCAAAAAATACACCATTCATTGGTAAAAAATTAAAAGGACAAGTTGCCTATACCATAGTTGGTGGAAGAATAGTATATGAAAGGTAGAAAAGAAATGAATGCAATTGATAAATTAATTGAAAAAATAAAAAATATGAATAATCCTACAGTTTTAGGATTAGATCCAGGATATGAAAAATTACCTAACTGTATAAAAGAAAAATATCCTAAAAATATAAAAGGAGCATGTGATGCAATATTAGAATTTAATAAAGCTTTAATTGATGCTGTATATGATATAATTCCAGCAATTAAAGTTAATATTGCTTTTTATGAAATGTTTGGAGTTGAAGGAATAAAAATATTTGAAGAAACATGTAAATATGCAAAACAAAAAGAAATGGTAATAATAGCAGATATAAAAAGAGGAGATATAGGCTCAACTGCACAAGCATATTCAAATGCATTTTTAGGAAAAACAAAAATAGGAGAAGTAGAAGAAAGTATATTTGATATAGATTTTGTAACTTTAAATCCATATTTAGGAATAGATTGCATAAAGCCATTTATTGAAGACTGTAAAAAATATGATAAAGGTGCATTTATATTAGTAAAAACATCTAATCCTTCTTCTGGAGAATTACAAGATTTAAAACTAGAAACAGGGGAAGAAGTATATAGAAAAGTAGCAAACCTTGTTGAAGAATGGGGAGAAGAATTACGAGGAAAATATGGATATAGCAGTATATCAGCAGTAGTTGGAGCAACTTATCCAAAACAATTACAAATCCTTAGAAATGAAGCACCACATACATACTTTTTAATACCTGGATATGGAGCACAAGGAGGAAAGGCAGAAGATATAGCTTTAGGTTTTGACGAAAATGGATTAGGAGGAATTGTAAATGCATCAAGAAGTTTAATGTGTGCATATAAATCAGACAAATGGAAAGATATTTATAAAGAAGAGCAATATGCACAAGCAACAAGACAAGAAGCAATAAGAATGAGAGATGAGCTAAATGGTGCAATTCAAAAATAAATTATAAAAGAAGGAGAAAAAGTCCAATGAAAGTTAATATTAAAGCAAAAATAGTAAAAAAAGAAAAATTAAAAGAAGACATCTATAAATATGCAGTAGAAGCAAAACAAATTGCAAATGATGCAAAACCAGGGCAATTTATAGATGTTAGAGTTATAGATAATATTGAGCCATTATTAAGAAGACCAATAAGTATTTATAACATAGATAAAGAAGCGGGAATTTTAGAATTCATATTTCAAGTAAAAGGAAAAGGAACTGAAATTTTAGCAAAAAGAGAAATTGGAGAAGAAATAGATATTATTGGACCACTAGGATATGGTACATTTGAAATAAAAGATTACGAAAATGTAGCAATTATAGGTGGAGGGATAGGAATATTCCCACTATATGAACTTGCAAAAGAATTAAAAGAAAAAACTAATACAAATGTACATATTTATATAGGATTTAGAAGCAAAAACTTTGTAGTATTAGAAGAAGAATTTAAAAAAGTATCAGATGAACTAACTATCACTACTGATGATGGAAGCTATGGAATTCAAGGATTTTCTATAAATGAATTAAAAAAAGATGTAGAAAAGAAAATGCCAAATAAAATTTATGCATGTGGACCATTACCAATGTTAAAAGCAGTACAAGAATATGCTATAGCTAAAAACATACCATGTGAAATTTCATTAGAAGAAAAAATGGGATGTGGAATTGGAGCATGTTTAGGATGTGCAGTTAAAACAGCAAGAAGTCCTAAAGATGCACCAGAATATTGGCATGTATGTAAAGCAGGACCGGTATTTAATGCAAAAGATGTAGAAATATAAAAAGGAGATGTAAAACAAATGCCAGGTTTTGTTATACATATAGCTATAGCAAAAGAATATGCAAAAAACCATACTAAAGAAATAAAAAATGTTCAAGAATTTATAAAAGGAGCAATAGCACCAGACTATATATCTTTAACAAATCCAAATGAAAATAAAAATAAAACACATTATGGGCAGTGGGGAGATTGGACAAGTAATAAACAACAAATACATCTAAATGAATTTTTAAAAGATGAAAAAGTTAATCTAAATACAGACTATTGGAAAGGATATTTTATACATTTATTATCAGATTATTATTTTAGTGAAAAATATTTTAAAGAAGAAATACAAAAAGCAAAGGAAAATGAAGACAAATTATATAATGACTATGATTGTTTAAATAAAGAACTATTAGAGAAATATAATATAGAAATAGTAGATGAATTAAAAAAATTCATGAGTTGCATAGATGAAACACCTAAGTATTTAGAAAGTAAAAAAGTAAAAAAATTTATAGAAGAAATGTCAAATATTAACTTACAAGAGCAAGAAGATTTAATAAAGAAAAAAATTAAAAAAGAAAAGAAATGGAGGGAATAAAATAAATGAATACAGAAGTAAATTTAGCTGGAATTAAAATGAAAAATCCTGTAACAGTAGCATCTGGAACATTTGGATATGGTAGAGAATTTGCAGATTTTATCGATTTAAATAAATTAGGAGGAATATGTACAAAAGGAACATCTTTAAAACCACGTTCTGGAAACAAACCACCTCGTGTATATGAAACACCAGCAGGTATGTTAAATGCAATTGGCCTTCAAAACCCAGGAGTAGAATATTTTATGAATAATGATTTACCATACCTAAAAAAATTTAACACAGCAATAATTGTAAATGCATGTGGAAGTACAATAGAGGACTATGTAGAACTTGCTAAAGTATTAAATACATTAGACATAGATGGAGTTGAACTAAACTTATCTTGCCCTAACGTAAAAGCAGGATGTTTAGCTTTTGGAACAACTTATGAAGGAGTAAAAGAAGTTACAAGTAAGGTAAGAAAAGTATTAGATAAACCATTAATAGTTAAACTAACACCAAATGTAACAGATATTACAAGCCCTGCAAAAGGTGCACAAGATGCAGAAGCAGATGGAGTGTCTTTAATAAATACATTATTAGGAATGAGTATAGACATCCATAAAAGAAGACCACACTTAGCAAACAATACAGGAGGTTTATCTGGTCCATGTGTAAAGCCAGTAGCAGTACGCATGGTATATCAAGTATCACAAGCAATTGATATACCAATATTAGGACTTGGAGGAATTACAACAGGTGAAGATGCAATAGAATTCATGCTTGCTGGAGCAACAGCAATATCTATTGGAACAGGTAATTTTATAACACCAGACACTAGTATAAAAGTAATAGAAGGAATTGAGCATTATATGAAACAATATGAAATTGATGATATAAATAGTATTGTAGGAACAGTCCAAATGAATTAAAGATTTATGAATTAATTCCCACAGTTTACAAAAAAGATTGACTATTACATAACTTTATGATAAAATACTTACTATATTTTAAGAGTATACCTAGAGGATGAAAACCTTGAGCGGTATAGGATAACTTATAAATAGGAAAAGTTATTTACACTTTGGGATAAATTAACAAAGTCTTACAAAGGAGTCTTAAAAGAGATTCTTTTGTGAGGCTTTTTTACTATTAAAATTATACAAAGGGGGATAAATGATGAGTGATGTATTTGTTGGAGGTGAAGATGAGTAATGCCAAACTTTATACTAATAATAGGACCTCAAGCAGTTGGTAAAATGACTGTGGGGCAAGAATTATCTAAAATTACAGGTTATAAATTATTATATAATCATATGACTATAGAAATTGTTAGGCAAATATTTGATTATGATAAAAAATCATATAGAAAAATGAATAGTATAATGAGATACGAAATTTTTAAGGAATTTTCCGAAAGCAACGAAAAAGGAATTATATTTACAGGCTGTTTTGATTTTGGAAAAGAATTTAAAGAAGAGAAAGAAGAACTAGATAAATGGATGAATTTATTTGATGAAACATACACTATTGAATTAGAAACCACATTAGAAGAAAGACTATATAGAAATAAAACATCAAACCGATTAAAATATAAAGAGTCAAAAAGAGATTTAGAATGGAGTGAAAAAGACTTATTAAGTTCTATTGAAAAACATAGATTAAATTCTAAAGCTGGAGAAGGAGAGAAAATATTCAAAAATTTTATGAAAATAGATAACACAAATATATCTGCAGAAGAAACTGCTAAAATAATAAAAAATAAATTTAATTTGTAATAACTTGTAATAACAATGTATGGAATTAACATCATAATTTTTTATTAAAATATAGTAAAGTTTAAATAATAATTGTACTTGATTGGAAAGTTTTTTAAAAAAGTTGTTAAAATTATGTAAATATGATATAATTTCTTTGTAGTCTAAACAATTTGTAGACATTAGGAGGTTATATTATGCTAAAAAGGACTAAACTTCCAGAAGAAATTATTACTGGAAACAGAGAAGCACGGCAACAGTCCGAACATTTTGGTAGACCAATGGTAGAAAAACGTACACTTGACGGTATTGATGAAATACAATATCTGTATGTATCGCCTTGGACTTCCATCAAGATGCATGGGCATGACAATCAATGGGAAGTGTGGATATGGATTTCCCGCAAAACAGCTTATGTATGCCTTAAAGGTGAGGAACATGAACTGGTAAACAAAAGTGATGCAGGGATGATTCTTATGGCAATCAAAGGTAATATAGATTACTCATATGATGACCTTGCAGGGATTTTACGCGATTGGGGATTTTCCGTAACTCACGGCTCTTTGGTGTTCAAGGACTAACCGTTCCTAATAACAGGAGACCGATAATTCGGAAAGTATAATGGCACAATATTTCAAAAATATTGTGCCATTGTACTTTAAAGAAAAAAACAAAATCAATAGCTATTAGACTAGACTAGAAAGCTTTAAAATTTAATAAATATTCCTAAAACTGATGTTAAAATGCAATAAATTAACCTCATATATATTGATTTATGCAATATATTAAGTTAGAAAATTTTTGAAAGTGAAAAGCATGTTATACAACAATGTATGGATATTAAATGTATGGATATTATTTTAAAATTTAAACATTAATAGGAGTAAATAATGAAAATAGCAATTATTGGAAGAATGAAAAATAAAGAAGAAAACAAACCATTTAATAAAGAATATGTATTAAATAATTCTTTTAGAGAAATATTTGATGAGTTAGGAATCTTGCTTATACCAGTTATATCAAATAAAAACTTGGATGAAATATGTGCTATGTGTGATGGATTAGTATTAACAGGTGGTATAAATGATGTAAACCCTAAGTATTATAATGAAAAACCTATTAAAGAGAAAGAGTATAAATATGATGAGTATCCATTAATAAAAAATATAGTAAATTTATTTGTCAATGCACATAAACCAATACTTGGAATATGTGCTGGTTTACAAGAAATAAATGTAATATTTGGTGGCACATTATATCAAAAAATTGATAATCATTTTTTGGAAAATGGAAATACGCATAAAGCAAAATTAAATAAAGAGTCCTTTTTATACAAAGTATATAATAAAGAATTAATAGATATTAATTCATACCATAGACAAGCTATAAAAAATATAGCACCAAATTTTAAAATTACAGCTATAAGTGAGGATGGAATAATTGAAGCAATTGAAAAAGATAACATTATAGCAGTACAATGGCATCCTGAAATTCTAAAAGATACGAAATTTTTTAAAGTATTTATAGAAGAATTCTTATATTCAAAAAATTCTAATTTAATGTAATTTCGAATGTAATTGAACAATTTTTCATGTTTTTGATGGTAATAGATGTGGTGTCTCCATTTTCTATTTTGATTTTACTACTAAAAGTGTAATTGTCAAATATGATTTCAAATAGTACTAAAGTCTAATTTTCGTCAATATTTTCTATATTAAATAATTTATCATTATAGAATTCGGATAAAGTCATATTGAAACCATAAGCTATAAAAAACATTGTATGCATACTAGGGTATGCTGTTCTACCACTTAATACACCACGAATTACAGATTCATCTAATCCACACTTTAAAGCAAGCTGATAGGGATTCTCTATGCGATTTATAATCATTAAATTATTAATTCTTTGTATTGTAGCTTTTGATAATGTCATAATTATTATCATCCTTTCATAGATATTTTTTATCTTTATATAGAAAAAGTTTTAGAAAAGAAAAAATTGTGAAATAGCCTAAAAACAATTTAAGAGACTTGTAAAAAGTCTAGCAGAAATTAATATTTTATGAAAAATGCTTTTTGACTACTATGCATATTTAACATTTAGTCCTTGAATTATTAAACCGAAATATGTAGATAAATTGTAATTTCTTATTCACTATTATTTATCCATTCAGTAGATTTTATAATCATATATAAAGATATTATAATAATAATTAAACTAATTCCACCACCAGTTGCCATTATCATTATTTCATTAAATTGTATTTGTTCTGCCCCAAAAGTTGAAAGCATAATTACTTCTAATGATAACATTGATATTAAACTGGCTATGAAATTTATTGTTTTTGAGGATGACATTAAAGGACTTTTATATTTCCTATATTTTATCATATTAATTATACTCGAAATTAATAGATTAAAAGTATAACAAGCAACACCAATAGCAATAATCATGTTATATGGTATAACTATATGCTGATTTACGATAACAAGTATTACTATCATAAGAAATACATTCATAAATAACAAAATTATACCGGTATTTCTATATTTTTTATATTCTTCTTTTAATGATGCTTTTTTCTTTATTTCATATTCGGCAATATTTAATTTCATAATAACTAATATTATATAATATATCGCAAATGATATAAACCATAATGATTTATATAATATTCCTGATGTCAGTTTAAATATTACATAAAATATATTTAACCCTAATGATAAAAATAATGAGATTTTATATTTTAATTTATGATCTTCTTTATATTTTTTTAAATACTTATTGTTATCTATAAATCTATTTATATTATTTTTTAAAACACTAAATATTTTTATACATATTACAATAAAAAAATATGACATTAAAAGATACAAAATATAAGATATGGATGAATCAAAACCATCAAAATATATTAAACAAAAAAGAGATAATAGTATGAAAAGAAAACCTATTACCAATATAAAATTTTTAGGGTGAAATATTTTATATAGTTTTTCTTTCATAATTACCTCCAATTTTGCTACTTATTTCCCTTTATATAAGAATAAATAGGATAATTTAATACACATACTATTAAACCAATAATTCCTGTTATAATACCAATTAACATATCAGTTTTATTAGCACTATCTACTAATACTTTACTCATACCAAATCCCATAACTAATGCACCGATTATGCCAATAATCCAAGTTGCTACAATTCCCCAATTAATAGGTGCATGTTGTTTTTTCGGATGATTACTCCTGTAAACAGGAATAATGAAAAGTAATATTATAAATCCTATTATAGCGACTACAACACCTGCTGTAAACATATCCCATTCTGGAATTAAGCACATACACATTCCTATTGCAAATACTAAACCTCCGATAGTTCCTAAGATAATTTCTAATAATGTTTCTTTCTTCATAAAATACATTCCTTCCTTTATTTACTTATTCTTTCTTTATTTTTTTCTTGTCTTTGTTTTTCTTCTTCCTTTAGCCTTTTCTTTGCTTCTTCAACTGTTTCTCCATCTTTTGTTAAATACTTATCTACAAATTTATCTTCGATTTTATTATAAGTACCAGCAACTGAATTTTCTACTTTTTTATAAGCTCCTACGACTTTTTCTTCAATTTTCTTATTGGCATTTACTAATTTTGATTTTGCCATAAGATAACCTCCTTTCTTTTTTTCAACACTTGTTGTTCTTATCTATTTATAGTATAATGTGCTATATTTAAAAAAACAATCATCAATTTATGTACTTTTGTTGGAATAATGGAGGAATTAATATATGAATACACCAAATAATAAAAGAAGAAAGGCATCACAGGATAAAATTGAGAAAATTTTTATTAAGTTAATACAGAAATATGAAATAAATGAGATTTCAGTTTCAGATATTTGCAAATTAGCAGAGATAAATCGTTCAACTTTTTATGCTAATTATTTAGATATTTATGATTTAGCAGATAAGGTAAAAGAAAAAATGTTTCATGAGTTTTTAGAATTATATCAGGAAGAAAAAATATCAAAAAAACATTCATATAACTATTTGCCAATGTTTACTGATATTAAGAATAATCAAATATTTTATAAAACTTTATTTAAACTTGATTTTGATTTTGCACAATACTATGATAAACGTTTAGAATATGAAGAATCAATTAAGTTTTTAGGAACAACCCAAAATTTGGATTATCATATAGAATTTTTTAAAGCTGGTATGACTGCTATTATAAAGAAATGGTTATATAGCGGTTGTAAAGAAAGTCCAGAAGAAATGGTAGAAATTTTAAATTTAGAATACAAAGGAAAAAAGTCTTGAAAATCAAAATCAAGACTT
Source organism: uncultured Clostridia bacterium (assembly GCA_944388765.1). Classification (GTDB taxonomy): domain Bacteria; phylum Bacillota; class Clostridia; order TANB77; family CAG-508; genus CAG-269. Next base: position 13,151 of record CALXKA010000017.1, on the reverse strand, counting down.
TTCTATTATACATATAACTTGTAATTTATCTTTCTGTATATTTTTCAATAGTGCATTGTTCTATAACTTCATTACCTATTAAAGTTATGGCTTTTTTAGGGCAATTACTTATACATCTATAACAACAAGTACAATTATTTTGCGATATTGGCTTATTCTCAATCATCCTTATATTTTTCATAGGACAAATATTTGCACACTTACCACAAGAAATGCACTTGTCATAGTTAATTTTTAGTTTATTTCTTAATTTATATGTTTTCTTGTAAAACCATAATCTTTGCCCAAATAATCCTGATAAATGATTTATAAATTTTAAACCATCTTGGCTATATTTTTGCCTTTTAAAAGTTTCAACAGTAATCTTTATTTTATCATCTGTTTCTTTTATAATTTCAATATTTTTATCAATAGATTTTTTTAATACTTTTACATCTCCTATGCAATCTGGCATCTTCAAATGCAAGCCACCCAATATATTTGCACCATATCTTTTTAATAATCTAGCTGAACAACCAGTACCATCTCCACTAAATAATCCCATTGTTGAAATTATAAAAACACTTTTATTTTTAAATAGCATTGAATTATCTTTTATAAAATTTCTAACTATAATGGGAATATCGCTATAATGTATAGGATAGCCGAATATAACAGTAGAATTTTCTTTTATCTTATCAATACATCTTTTATCCTCGATAGAATAACTTTCTACTTTATTTATATCATTATAATAATATTCTAAAAATTTATTTACACAATATTTTGTATTTCCTGTTCCACTAAAGTATATTCCTACCATTATATCCCCCTATAACTTACTATTTCTATCAAACTACTTAATTGTAATTTGTGCTTTACTTTTCTATCCATTCTAACAATGGTTGTAAATACTTTTTTTCGGTCCAGTCGCATTTTTGTCCTACCGCACTCATTAATGCTTTTTGCCAAGGTTCATAAGTTTTTGGATCTTGTTTTGCAACAACTTTTTGCAACATTTTACATAGTGTCCTATCTTTAAATGTCATTTTTTCTTCATCCCAAGCTCCACGACCATAAAACATAGGAATATCTTTTATATCATTTTTTAAATTATGCTCACAAATTTGTTTAAATGCTTTTTCTTCATAAGGAGATGCACCTACACAAAATACTGCTATTTTCTTGTCTTTAATATCGTTATAATTCTTTTTTAGAAAAGATAATCCAGAAATTCCAGAAGCATATATCCCACCTGCTAATATAATAAAATCATATTGCTTTACCTTATTTATATTTGCTTTGCTTGTAACAATAATTTCAAACTTTGTTTCTTCTACAAGCCAATCTACATATTTTTTTGTTGCTCCATATTTTGATTGATATAAAATTATTCCATTTTTCATAATTATCTCTCACTTTCTTATTGTAATTTGTATTTTACAATAATACCACAAAAAAGAAAATTATTCTATACTACTTGTATAAAATAATCTTCTTAAACAAAAGTTATTATTCATTGTATTATCTCTAATTCTCATAAGTGCTTTTAAATCTTTCCCTGTCTACATTCTCTTGATTAGTAATATAGTCTAAATATTTTTCTTTATTTTCTTCTGTATATGGAATATCAGTATATAAATCTTGTAGTAATATTGTTCCATCTGGCTGTCCAATACCTATAAAAATATAAGTTTCCCCAATCTTAGGTAATTCCTCATCCGTTATATAATCACCTTTATGCAATATAAGAGTTCCCTCTTTATCATATCCACCAGGATAAGTTACTTCGATTATATTTTTTAGATTTCCTTTCAAATTTTCTGTTACTGCAATTTCATATATAGTTCGAGCTGATCCATCAGCTGAAAATGTCCTTTCAATTTCCTTATTTACTTTTCCTATAAATACATAGTCAGCAAATCCAATTTGATAATATGGGTTTGTTTCTTCATTTACTATTACTATGTCATAATTTAATTTGCCATTTGGCTTATAGTTTAAATTTCTATTGTTAAAGTACCATATTACACCACAAATCATAACGATTAAAAAAACAACTAAAATAGATAGAATAATAATTTTCTTCTTTTTCATAACAAATCCTCCTTTTATTTTGTTCTTATTTTAATAAAAATAAGTTTTTATTGTTCTAACAATTAACTATATAGTAACATATTTTTAAGAAAAGTTACATTTTTTGTTCAAAAAAATGATTATCGACAAATTACTATTTCTATAACAAATATAATAACAAACTTTTGACGAAAAATAAAGAAAAGGCTGTTCAATTATATTATTAAACAAAGTTTATCTTCTTTATTTATCAATACTAATTAAAATGTAAATATAATTCTTGCAATTTCTTCAATTAAATTTTTATTAGTAAATATTTTTTATATTCCATTATTTAATGTTATTAAAAGTCTAGCAAAAAGTCCAACAAAAAATCTTGTAACACTTGTGTATCAACGGATTAGAGAAATTACTTTTTGCTAGACATATTTTTTTGGGTGTCTAGCAAAAAGTCTAGCAAAAACTCTGTAACACTACATTTATTCAAATAATTTCAAATAGTCTTAAATAGGAAAAACGCTTAAAATACATATTTTTGCTAGATTTTGAATAGTTTTGAATAAAAATAAAAACCGTTGAAACACTACTGTTTCAACGGTTATCTGGTCGAGGTGGTAGCTTTTTAATACTACCACAAACCCTTTATTTATCAATGTTTTATGATACTATTCGTATTTTAAAACATTTTTTTAAAACTCTTATTTTAGTATTAATCTAAAATTTATATTTATAATTTCAATGTACTTTATGCTCTTTCTCTTTTCAAATAATCAATTACTTTTTGAGTTTCTTTTTGTTTATAGTAATTATAAATATCTCCATAAGTGTTTATTGTAGTTTCTATATTGGCATGTCCCATTAATTTTTGCAATACTGGTAAATCCACACCTGCCTCAATACATCTAGTTGCAAAAGTATGTCTTAACATATGTGTATTTACTGTTTTTGTGATTCCTGCATTTTTACAAATTCTCTTAAATGCTGAATTTATCGTATTATCTACATATAATTTTCCATTTTCTTGGCAATATAGAATTTTATTTTTATTATCTATTTTATTATTTATAGAATCTTTTATAATATCTTCTGTTAATTCATTTATTTCAATATTTCTTTTTCCACTTTTTGTTTTAGTTGGACCAATAACTGTTTTCTTATTCCTATCTTTTGTTAATGTCTTTGTAATTTTTATCATTTTATTTTCTAAATCTATATCATCTGTATAATTTAATGCTAATACTTCGCCTATTCTCATTCCAGTATATAAACATAGTAGTATAATGTTTTTATACCTTGATGAGTGAGTTTCTAAATAATCTTCTAATTTGTTTTGTTCTGTAATTGTTAATGCAACTACATCTTTATCTTCTTTTAGACTTTTCGGTCTTTCTATTGCATTTATTCCTTCAAAAAAGTTATTTATAATATGCATTCTATGACTTGCATACTCATATACATATTTTAACATTCTGTAATCTTTCTTTATTGTAGAATTTGACTTTACTCTTTCTTCTTGTAAAAAATCTTCAATTTGTTTTCTTGTTACTCTATCTATTGGAATATTTGCAAACTTGTATTTTTTTATTCTTGCAAGTGTTGACATATTTGTATTATAAGCATTTGCTTTTGTTTTACCCATTCTGTATTTTGAGTCTTCTATTTCTTGTGCTAAATTTGCTATTGTTTTTTCTGTTTTCTTAAATTCAATAGCATTTCCAGATTTTTTCATTTCCAGTTTGTATTTATACATTTTATCTAGTGCTTCTTCTTCCGTACTTCCTGTGAATGTTTTTCTTATTGATGCACCTGTGGTTGCATCTTTGGCTATTGTTAAAGTTGCTTTGTGTTGTTCGTTAATATAAAACTTATCACATTTTTCGCTATCTTTACAATTTTTACATTTCTCACATTTATTCATTTCTTTTTTACTTTTTCTATTACTACAAATAGATCTATCTTTACACTTCTTACATATAGGACACATTGGCAAGTCAGAGTTCTTTTTCTCCGATTTTATAATATATGTGCCTACAGTATAACCTTTTGAACTCATACGATTTCCTCCATTTCATATTTTTTTGAGGAAATACCTTGCTCTATTTTTATTTTGGTAGTATAATAATTTTACAAACTATTTGAACAGGGCATTTCCTGTTTAGCATAGAAGATTTAAATGTTGCAGATTTAAGTCTTCTTATTTTTTACTCTGCCATAATTCTTTTATGGCTTAAAAATTCATTCAAGCAGTCTGCTTTTACCCAAAATTTTCTACCTATTTTGATACTTGGAAATTCATCAGAATGGAATAATTGTAAACATTTCTGTTTTCCAATATGCAATAATTTGCATACATCATCAGTAGAATATAATTTAATCTCAAATTCTTCAATATTCTGCATATTTTTGACCTCCTTTCCTTGACAATCTTTAACTAATATAGTATAAATATATTGTGAAAGATTTATCAAAACTTTTTAAAATTGTAAATTGATTATATAATCTTATTTTATATTTGTCAACACATTTATAAAATAAATTTAAAATATTTCACATTTAGTTTTAGGGGGAACAAAAAATGCGAAAATTACCTCAATATTCTTTTAATGAAGGATTTTATATTTGGTTTGATGTAGACTCTAAAGAGGAATATTATTCAACACCTTTATATATGTATAAGACTGATTTTAATGATGATCTAGAAAATTATAAAAGAAAAATAATACAAGAAAAAAATTTTTATAAGAAAAAACCGAGTCAAAAAGATTCAGCACCAAAACATCCAGCTACTATTCTTTATCCTTTTGCAGAACAGTTTGGAAGACTTTTAGTTAATTTATTAAATGCAGATTTTTCAAACTTTAATAATGCTTATAATACTTTTTTCTATTTATATGGATTTGAATTGCTAAAAGAATATATACCAGATAAAGAGTTAATGAATACATATTCAAACGAAGAAGAATTATTAAAAATAATGAAAAGAGTATATGAAGATAGTTATGGAAATTTATCAGATATGCAATATAACTTTAAGAAATGTGTAGATTTCATATATAATTTAAATGGAAATGAAGAATTAAAAGAGTGTAAACCAAGTTCAAAATTTATTGCTTCTTTAGTTACTCATCATAATGATGTGTATTCATATTCAAGTAATATTGAGGTTATTTTAGATACATATTCAGATAAATACTTAAAATATGGTAACCAATCACTAGAGAATTTAACTAGAGAACTAGATAAAAACGATTCTTTTATACCAATGACTAATGTATATACAAGTGAAAAACTAAGCAATATTGTTTTTGTAGTACTAGAGCAATTTGTCAAAAATTCTAATTTGCCAATAAAGAACTGTCAATATTGTGGTAGATATTTTATTCCATCAGTTAGACAAGATGAATTATATTGTGATTTACAAAATGAAGATGGAAAAAGTTGTAGAGAAAAAGGAGCAAAACAAACATATAAAAAGAATTTAGAAAAAATACCTGCATTACTAGAATATAGAAAAGCATATCAAAAGAAATTTATGGAAGTTGCTAGAAGTGATAACAATAAAAAATTAAAAAAGGATTTTGATAGTTGGAAGAAACTTGCACAAAGTAAGATAAGAAATTATAAGCAAGGTAAAGTTACGGAAGATGAGTTGTATAAGTGGATGATAAAAAATAAGTAATAAATGGAGGTTTTAAAATGCAGGTTAAATTACCTAAAAATGTGATAATAAATAATAAACAATCTATTACAATAGTTGGTGCAAACGGATCAGGAAAAACAAGACTTAGTGTTTGGATTGAAAAAAATAATACTGATAAAAATGTACATAGAATATCAGCACAAAAATCTCTTAGTATGCCAGAAAGTGTTAAACCATCTTCTATGGAAAATGCTAATGAAGAATTCCTATATGGAGGAATAGCTAATGATAAAGAATGGAACAAAACTTATGGAAAACTTAATCAGAGATGGAATTCAAAACCTGAAACTTATTTGTTAAATGACTTTGACAAATTAATGCAATTATTATTTACAGAAGATTATCAAAAATCCCGTGAATATAGAGAGGAACATCGCGAGCTACAAAATAAAGAATTTGATAATGAAACTATATTAGATAAAACTAAATGTATCTTTGAAGAATTATTGCCACATAGAAAATTAAAAATTGATGCAGGCTGTATCAAGGCAGGAACCAATTCTATTAGCTATTATAATGGAGCTGAGATGAGTGATGGAGAGAGACAAATTTTCTATTTTATTGCTTCTGTTTATGCAATTCCTCAAAACTCTATTATAATCATTGATGAACCAGAAAATCATTTACACAATTCTATTTTAAGCAAACTATGGAATTCACTTGAAAAAAGTAGAAAAGACTGTTTATTTATTTATATAACTCATAATTTAGACTTTGCTGTTTCTAGGATAAATTCTCAGCTAATATGGGTAAAAAGTTATTTAGGGAATGAAGATTGGGAAATTGAATTAATAGAAGATAATTCTATTCCTGAATCACTACAAATACAAGTTTTAGGGAATAGGCAAAATGTTTTATTTGTAGAAGGGGATAGTAATAGCTATGATATTAAATTATATAATATATTATTTGGTTGCTACAATATAATTCCTGTGGATGGGTGTGCTAAAGTTATTCAATATACAACATCTATAAACGAGAATCCACAATTAAATTATATATCAGCTAAAGGAATTATTGATAAAGATAGAAGAAATGATTTACAAATCAATAACTACAGAGAAAAAAATATATACATACCTAAAGTTACTGAAATTGAAAATATTTTCCTTCTACCTCAAATAATAAAAGAAGTCTCTTACCAATTAAAAAAATCTGAGAAAGAAGCAACACAGATTTTTACAGAGATTCAAGAAAAAGTTTTAGATTATATGAAAACACATAAAGAAGAACAGGCATTGTTATTCACTAAGTCAGAAATTGATAATGAACTAGAGTTATTAAAAAATTCTAAATCAACCAATTTGGAATCTTATGAGCAAGAATTAAAAAACAAAATTGCAACTATTGATTTCAATATCATTAATTCAGAGTTTATTAATAAAATAGAACAAATTCTAGTAAATAACAATTATGAAGAAGCTATATGTTTAATTAACAATAAAGGACTTATACAAGAATCTGGATTAACTACAAAATTAGGATTAAAACAAAGCAATTATATGGAACTTGCACTAAAAATAATAAGAGATAGTGATGAATTACAAGATTACATTAAACAATATATAAATATTGAATAATATTATTAGAGTAAAAAAGCAGGTGATTAAAATTAAACGAAGACTCAATATATTTATTGACGAAAGTGGAGATTTCGGATTTGTAGACGGAAGCTCAGATTTATATGGAGTTTCATTTACAATACACGAAAGTGATGATTCTATATCTAATGATTTAGCATATCTAAATAATAGGCTAAAAAAGGCAGAATATGAAGGAATGATACATTTAGCAGATTTAGTAGCTAAAAGAGGGGATTATTCACATTTTAATTTAGAACAAAGAAAAAATATTTTTTGGTCTATATTCTACTTTTCAAAAAGAGTAAAAGTAAAAATACATACAATTATAGTTGATAAAAGATTTAAAAATAACAAAGCTCAATTAAATAGAGAATTAGCACTCGAAATAAATAAGTTTTTTGACTATATAAACGACTATATGAATGAGTTTGAGAAAGTAGTTGTCTACTATGATAATGGACAAGAAACATTAGGTGCTATTATAGATACATTGTTAATTACAAAAAATAATGTTGAACATAGAATTGAATTTGATCATAAAGAAAAAAGACTATTCCAAGTTTCTGATATGCTAACTTTTATAGATAAAATCGTATATAAGCATAACCATAATATTCCACTTACTAAAGCAGAAAAATATTTTTTTAGTGTAAAAGATATTTTAGGAATTATAAGGCAATTAAAAAATAAGCGATTATAAAAAGCCATTCGCATGAATGGCTTTTTGCGACGCTCTGCGTCTACACGGGTTTGGTCCTTGTGAGACCAATATAAATAATATTATTTACAATATATATTATTCATTTATCTATTAAAATTATACACTAAATTTGGAAAAAAGTACAGTATTTTCGTAAAATTTTTCAAAAAATCCATATTTTTTCACTTATTCTCAGTATTAAATTCATCTGCAGATACTTTAAATATCTTGGCAAAAGCAAATAATTCAAAATCTTGTACTAATCTTTTATTATTTTCAATTTTAGAAATTTCTTTAGATGTTAAATCTATTCCTTCCAATTGTAATTTTTCTGCTAAATCTTGTTGTGAAAGTTTAGCCTGTTTTCTCAGAACTTTCAATTTATTACCTGATATATTCCTAAAATTATTATATTTTGTTATTTTCATTATTATACCTCATTCGCTTTATTAACGAATTAATTATAGTATTTTTATTTTTAATTTTGTCGCTAATAAAGCGATAAATTATTGACACAAAATAATTCACTATGATAAAATTATTTTATATTTGGAGGATAAACAATGGAAAATAATTTATTAAAAGCTTATGCAGAAGTAGATAAAATATTATCATTTATGGCAGTTAGATATGTTGAAAAAGTTCCAAAAAAAATGAGAGAAATGTTCAAAAATGAAAAATTACAAGATTATGAACCTAATATAAATAAAAACATTCCATTGGAAGAACAACAATTAGAAAGAAAAACTCTCGCAATATTGGCTATGTTAAATCTTAATTATTGGTGTGAAAATCAAAAAGAAAAACAAGAACTATTACGAGCTTATTCAGACAATGATAAGAAGATTGAAGAAGAATTGAGAGAAAAATATAATCCTGATAATATATTTAAAAATAAGAATAAGGAACAGGATGTAGAGCAAGAAACCGACAAGATTACATCAGTTGTTGAATATAGGGAGAAGAATTTTATCAAAAAGTTACTAGATAAAATTAAAAGGTTATTTAGAAGATAGGAGCTGAAATTATGGCTACATTTGAATTATTAGAGGATGGAACCTATAGAGTAGAAGGGGAGATTACCCAAGAAGATGTAGATAGAATAAACACTTTTCAAATAAGAACATGTTTAGTGTTACAAAATACAAAAGGACAGTCTAGTGAAATAATAAAACAAATAAAAACAGACAATGTGTATTTTAGTATTTTAGGTGGTTTAGATTATTATAATAAAAGTAAATACAATAATCCAGATTATATTGAAAGGACTTACTCGGCACCAAAGGGATTAACTAAAATCCTAGAATACTTTGAAAGAATTGAGTCAGGAATAAATCCTGAGTGGACAGATATTCAAAAATGTATGTATGCATATAATGCATTAGCAGTAGATACTGAATATGTGAAAGATTTAGACCAAGATATATTATCTAATGGAGTAACTGAGAGAGGATTAAATGGTGTCTTATATAATCAATTAACATGTGCAGGAATGGCTCAAACATTTAAAGAAATGATGGATAGATTAGGTATCCCTTGCTATTATCAAAATCAAAGACATGTACATGCATTTAATGTCGTTGAACTAGACGGAAAATATAGAGGGATAGATGTAACATGGGATTGCACAAAGACTGATGGAGAGAAATGCTCATTTAGAAATTTTGGACGTGATCCAGAATTTTATAAAAAATATGGTCATAAAATTGCTAAAGATTATGCAGAAACTGTATTTGATTTAACTCCATTTACAGATAAAGAAATTCAAGACAATTATGATATAATTGAAAATGCCATAAATGAAAGAAAAAAAATAGTATTTCCATTTAGAAACTTTGATAGAGAGAGAAAGAAAAAATTTTTGCCTGTTGATAGATTTATGGAAAATTTAGAAGATGAAAAATCAGCAATTATAAAATTAAAATTATTGGAACAATTTGGAACAATTCCAGCAGAAATGAAACCTATGATTGATGCTACAAGTTCAAGATATGGATTTATATTAGATTATATGGGAATGAATAATGGACAAACAGGAGTATATAATACTTTAGAGGAAATCAAGCAATCAAACAATATCGCTGGCGATTTAATAATGAATGATGGACATGTAATTTTGATAAGTTATGAAAATGGTAAAAGGAAAGATTCACCATTGTCTAAAAAAGAACAAGAAGAAATTTCCCCTTCATTAATATCTGATGTGAAAGAATATTATATAAGATATTTCGAATCTGAAGCACCTCAGATTGACAGTATATTAGAATCATATTCTACGATTGAAAGTATGCCAACAGAATTATCTGCAAAGACAGCAACATTAAGAGCACATTTATACACAAAAATTAGATTATTTGCAAATGGAGATAAGTTTTTTGAACAATTAGGAATTCCAAAAGAAGATATTGATGAGGTAAGTAAAAAAGCCAGAAGTTGCTTAGAAAGCACAAAGAAAGATGTAATAGATGAACAAAAAGCTAAACACGAAAATGACTTAGATTTTTTATATGCTATAGTTCAAAGTGATGTAATTGATGCTATGTTAGCTGGGAAAGAGTATACAGAACAAGATTTAGCAAAGTTAATGGAAGATGTTAGAGTAAATTGGGAAGATGCAGAATTTTCTGATGGTGAATTTAAGGCTTTATTAGATGAGGCATTATCCAAAACAATGAGTTCTGAAGAAATTTCTAGAGGAACCATCGATTCTGGAATAGGAATTTCAGATGTAAATGCTATAACATCTGAAATTAGAAGGACACAAACAAAAGATTTACAGCAATCTCAACAAAAATGATTGAAAAAAGCCACTCTTATGGATGGCTTTTTTGTACTAATTTTGGTATCTAATAATATTCTAACTCATCTTCTTGTTTCTCTTTTTCAATATTTTCTATATTTTCTATATTTAGTTGTTTTTCAATATCAAAATCTATACATGTCTCTTTTTCAAAATCTCTTATTAAATCTTCTTCAGATGGAGCAGAAAACTTATGGCAAATCCAACTAATAAACTTTTGAACTGTAATTTTAAATCTATCAATAACTTTTTTTAAATAATTATTTTCTTTTTCTAGTTTGTCTATAATTTTTTGATATTGATAATCTATTTTATAAGTTTCGTTTTCATATTTATACTTTAATTGTTTTTCTTTTTCTGTAAAGTTAATCTCTAAATCTCTACATTTAGTTTGTAATTTAGTATTGCTTTCTTCTAAATTTTTTCGTTCTTTCTCAAATTTCTCTGCTTTATCAATAATATTATCTTTTTTTGATAATTCTTTATGCAATGAAACATTTTCTTGATGAAGTTTCTGTATTAGTTCATCTTTTGGCTTAATAATTTCATTTTCTATTTTTTCATCTCTATTTATCATAATCTTTTTAATATCTTTTATATCAGGTGTTTCTGGCAGTTCTAATTTAATATTTTTTAATATTTGTTTAGTATTTTCATAATTTGTAATTTGTTTATACTCTTGTATTGAAAAATGTTCTCTATTTGTTATTTCTACTAATTCTCCTCTTTCTAAATTAAAACCTTTTTCAGAAATATGCTTAAAATAGGCGTTTTGTAAATCTCTATAACTATTTTTGCCTTTCCAAAAATCTCGAGAACAAATTTTATCAATTTTATTTCCTTGCTTATCTTTTGTATGAACTACTGGAATAAATAACAAGTGCATATGTGGTGTATCTTCATCTATATGAACAACTGCTGATATAATATTTTCTTCTCCTAAATTTTTGTAGTTGCATATAAAATTATAACTTTCTTGAAAATATCGTTTACTTTCCTGATAACCTATTTCGTCAAAAAATTGTTGGTCAGAAGTAAATATCATTTCACACATTATAATGCTATTACTTCTTATTTGACCTTTTAAATTGTACTTTTCTTTTATTCTATCAAACTCTTTTATATAACTTAATTCATTTTTCTTTATATAATAATTTAATTCTGTTTTACTACTATCTATATTTTTATTTGAATGATTTTTTGTTTTTCTTTCATTATGTCTATATGCTCCCATAGCTTTTGCCCTAGTCAATTTTTCATTTCTGATTATGGCATAGCTCATATGTTCTTCCTTGCTTAATCTTAAACTCACGAGATAAGATATTCTTGTCTAACACACTAGACAAGTTTTTTTCAAAACTTATCTGTGTGCTCTGCGAGGCTCCCTAAAAAATAACTAAAGTATTTTTTAGGCTTAGTAAAATAGTTTACTATTTTACTAAGTGAAGTTGCAATATAAAGCATACTCTTGCAACTTCATATCAGAGCAAAACTCTATGAAGATGCTACTGCATTTTCGCTAGTAAAGTTAGCATATAGGCTATCGAAAAATCCATCTGGATATTTTCTTTCATATTCACGATTATATATAGTAGTTTTGTTATTTGCTATATTATTTGTTGCCACATTAGAATTTCCTAAATTATTATACAAACCAATCATTAAATAATTAGTTATATTTTTTATACTATTATTGTTTTTAGTAATATCTAATAATTGAATTAAGTTGTTTTTATTAATTAAAGAAATTTTTGATAATATTTTTGAATTAGTTATTATTATATTTCCTACTTTTAAATTATCTGCATAATATAATCTATCTATAACATCTTCTAATATTGACTTTTCTTCTTTTGTAAATTCGTCTAATTTACATTTTTTCTTCACTTCATCTAATGAAATGTATTCTTCATTGTTTTGAGGATTGATAGAATCAGTATTGATTATATTAGTTTTGATATTATTAGGATTGATTGTAGGCAATTTTTCCCTATCAAGAATGGTATTTTCTACTTCTCCAGAACCGTGATTTTTACTGTTCAAGACTTGTAAATTTTCCGTATCTACAAAATTATTTATATTTTCGTGCTGTATTTTTCCAATGTATATTAAATTAGGTTTCCCTAACCCTTGTCTTTTTTCTGCTATTAAATTAACATTAGTTAATTGTTTAAATGCTTTTGTAACTGTCTTTTCAGATAAGCAAAGTTTGTTTTGTACCTCTTCTCTAGTAAAGATTAAATAAACTCTACCTTCTTTATCAAACCAATGATTTTTTTGTGATAAAGATAATCTATCAAGTAGAAAAGCATA
>CALXKA010000016.1 GCA_944388765.1 uncultured Clostridia bacterium | reverse complement strand
TGGCTTTTTATATCATCTAATATAACATCCCTATCTTTCATCTGGCTTTTTATATCATCTAATATATCATCTCTATCTTTCATTTGACTTTTTATATCATCTAATATATCATCTCTATCTTTCATCTGGCTTTTTATATCATCTAATATATTATCTCTATCTTTCATCTGGCTTTTTATATCATCTAATATATTGTCTCTATCTTTCATTTGACTTTTTATATCATCTAATATAACGTCTCTATTCTTTATTTGATTTTTTATATTATCCTCTAAATTTTTCATTTGGTTAGATATATTTATTAATAAGTCATCTCTTTGTTTATCTGTCATATTCTTTCCTCCTTTCTTATTAAGTTATACAATCGATTGTGTTAATAATTATACTTACTTTATATATATTGTGTCAATGAATAAATATCTTAAAAAAATAATAAATTCTAGTCAAAACTCATTTTAACTAGAATTTATATTAAAAATCTTACTTTTCTAATTATACGAATTTTTCTATAACTAGAACTGTTCTTCCGCTTCTTGTTGTTCCTTCTATTTGTTTTACCACAAATCTTCCTTTTCCTCTAACTGTAATTTTATCTCCTATTTTAACCATTTTAGATGGTTTTGTTTCATTTTGACCATTTATAAATACTCTTTCTTGTTTTATTACTTCTACTGCTTTATTTCTTGAAGTTCTTATTAAATCTGATACTATGTTATCCATTCTAAGAGAAGGAACTATTATTTTTACTTCTTCTATTTTTACTTCTTGTATTTCTAATTTATCTATTTCTTTTTCTATTATTTTAGAATTTTCAAATCTAGTAAGATTTGGTAGTTGCTGTAATAAAATTTTTGAAAAATCAGTTAAAGTAACTATCTCTGCCCCTTCTTTTGATACAACTATATCTCCTACTTTTTCTCTTTTTAGTCCTAGTTTTACAATTCCTCCTAAATAGTTTCTATGTAAATATTTACCTTTTTCTTCTTCTGGTAATATAATTTTTACTACTTTTAGAATTTTATTATAATTCTTTTTTATCATTTCTTCATCATATTTTTCTGGATATATTATAGCCACTTTTCTTTCTGCTTCTTCATATCCTCCATATAGTTTATAATTTTTAAACTTTATTTTTCTAAAAAAATTCTCTACTAACGATACTTGATACATATCTAAAAAATCTGTGTATTCTATTTTTTGTTTACTTTTGGAAAATTCTATTTTATCTAGTATTTGTGATAAACACATTTTATCTTCTTGTTTTCTATATTCTTTTAATACTTGTTGTTTAGCCATTTCTCTCTCCCTTTATATTAAATTTTATATTGTCTCTAATTATTTTTTGTTAACTCTTTATTTTCTTTTGTGCTTATATATTCTAAAAAATCTTTTACTATTGTTTCTTCATCTAGTTTATATCTTTTTTCTAATTCTTCTACACTTCCATGTTCAATAAATTTATCCGGATATGCATATGTTTTTAAATTAATATTTTCTAATTTTTCGTCTATTATCAACTCTTTTATAGCTGTTGCAAGTCCATTTATTATCGTTCCATCTTCAATAGTAATTACATTCTTAGTTTTTATAATAGAACTTTTTATAGTCTCTTTATCTAATGGTTTTAAAAATCTTGCATTTATAACTTGGACTGATAATTGTTTATCTTTAAATTCACTTTTTTCAATTTCTTCTGCTACTTTCATTGCTCTTGCAACTGTTTTACCAATTGCAATTATTGTTAAATCTTTTCCTTCTTGCACTATTTCTGCTTTTCCTTTTTTTATCTCTTCACAATTTTCAAATCTATATTTATCTTCTCCACCTCTTGGATATCTTATAGCAACTGGTGCTTTTAAATTTATTGCAAATTCTAGCATTTCTTCAAGTTCTCTAAAATCTTTTGGGGCCATTATAGTTAAATTTGGAATTAATCTAAAAAATGCCATATCTAATAATCCTTGATGTGTTTCTCCATCTGCTCCAACACATCCTGCTCTATCTACACACATTATAACAGGCAAGTTTTGAATAGCAATATCATGTATTACTTGATCATATGCTCTTTGATAAAAAGATGAATATATTGGAACTACTGGTATCGTCCCTTCTTTTGCCATTCCAGCAGCTAAACCTAGTGCATGTTGTTCTGCAATACCTATGTCAAAAAATCTATTTGGATATTCTTTTGCAAATTTAGCAAGACCTGTTCCATCTTTCATAGAAGCTGTAATTGCAACTATTTTATTATTTTTTTCTGCTAATTTGACTAATTTATCTCCAAATACCTTTGAATAGTCTTTACTTTTTTCTTTTTTACTTTCACCAGTTTCTATATTAAAAGGTCCTGTTGCATGAAATTTATCTGGATTTTCTTCTGCTATTTTATATCCTTTTCCTTTTTTAGTTATAACATGTAAAAGAACTGGTCCATCTAATTCTTTTGTTATTTTAAGCATTCTTTCTAGTTCTTCTTCATTATGTCCATCTACTGGACCTAGATATCTAAATCCAATATCTTCAAAAAACATTTTAGGAATTACTAGCTGTTTAATACTCCTTTTTACTTTTTGTACTAATCTTACAAAAGGTTTTCCTATAACAGGAATTTTTAATATATGTTTTTTTACTGTATCACTAGACTTTGTATATGATTTCTTAGTTCTAAGCTTACTAAGAAGCATACTTACTCCACCAATATTTTTTGATATACTCATTTCATTGTCATTTAATATGACTGTTAATCTTGTTTGACTGTATCCTGCATCATTTAATGCTTCTAATGCCATTCCTCCTGTCAAAGCTCCATCCCCAATTACTGCCATAACACAGTTATTTTTCTCTTCTATATCTCTTGCTCTTGCCATACCAAGTGCTGCTGATATAGATGTACTACTATGTCCTGTATTAAAACAATCTGTATCAGATTCATTAGTTTTTGGAAATCCTGCTAGTCCATCTAACTTTCTTAATGTTTTCATTTGCTCTTTTCTTCCTGTTAAAATTTTATGCACATAAGTTTGATGTCCAACATCCCATACTACTCTATCTTTTGATAAATTAAAAATACTATGAATAGCAATTGTTAATTCCACCACTCCTAAATTGGAAGCTAGATGACCTCCATTTTCTGATACTATTTCTAATATATATTTTCTTATATCCTCTGCTAGTTCTTTTTTTTCTTCTGTTGATAATTTTTTAACATCCTCAGATGAATTTATTTTTTCTAACATATCCTCACCTTTACATTAATATTAGCAATTCTCTATTTCTTAATTCTTTTTTAAGTAGCTATATTGTATCATAGTTTTTATTTAAAGTAAAATAACAATTAGTGAATCTAATCACTAATTGTTATTTAGTTTATCATACATTAGATAGGAATATCCTTTTAAATTTCTTTTTGTAATATCTAGATTTAGTTCTTGTATAAATTTTAAAAGTTTTTTATTAGCTTCTCTTATAGGTAATTCCTTGTCATATATTTCAATTTCTATAAAATACCCTAAATCTTCCACTAAATCTAACGATATTTCAAACATATTTTTATATATAAAACTATCTCTTTGTTTTATTAAATCACATATTTTATTTATTCTAATTCCTTTTAAAATGTTTATTGTAGCTTCTAGATTTGATACTTCTGTTTCATATTCTGTAATATGTATGTCACTTTCATCATTTCCAAAATATATCTTTTTATAGCATAATATGTATTTGTTTTTCTCTACTCTAATTCTAATACATTCATCATCAATTTCTCCTCCAAAAAATTTAGGATTTTCTGGCGAAAAATAAATGTCGTGCTGTTTCTTTTTTACATGTTTAACATTTTCAGTTTTGAAAAAAGTTAAAAGTTCGTTATATTTATTTTTTTCTATTTCCAACTTCATTTCAATCTCAATACTATCTTTATTCTTTTTTCCAATTATTCTTTCACCTTGTATTAGTTCATTCAGCGTTATTCCTAGAATCTCAGAAATGTCAACAAATAAAGATAAATCAGGCATATATTTTCCTGTTTCCCATCTTGATACTGTTTTACTTGTTACTCCTAATAATTCTGCTAAATCGCTTTGTTTCATATTCTTTTCTTTTCTTATTTCTCCTATTAGTTTTCCAATTTTTTCTTGATTCATATTATCATCACCTGATAAAATTATATTAGCAAATTTATTAAAAGTAAAGTACATAAATAGCGATTTTATATTCTTTTAATAGAAAAAGAGTGTCACTAAACACTCTTTTTCCAAAAAAAGTTCTCTTAATTAGGATATATTTGCCATTTTCTAGTCTATACTTGTTTTATATTCTACTCTTAAATCTTGGTTATTATCTTTCCATCTTTTACACCTATTTTTGTTAGTTTGTTCTTTTTCAAATTTCCATCTAATATTTCTTCTGCAAGTTTATCTTCTAATGTGCTTTGTATAGTTCTTCTTAGAGGTCTTGCACCAAATGTTTTGTCTATTCCTTTACTTGCAATTAATTCTTTTACTTCTGGTTCTATTTCTATTTTTATTTTTTGTGTGGCTAATCTATCTTGTACTTCTTTTAACATTATATCTATTATTTTACCTATTTCCTCATCTGTTAGTTTATGGAATACTATTATTTCATCTATACGATTTATAAATTCTGGTCTTAATTCTTTTTTTAGTTCTTCCATAACTTGTTTTTTAGTCTCTTCATATTCTTTATTTTCTTTTTTCTCATTTTCTGAATTTTGACTAAATCCTAATAATTTTTTATCTGTTATTAATCTTGCGCCTATATTTGATGTCATTATTATTACTGTATTTTTAAAGTTTACTGTTCTTCCTTGACTATCTGTTAAACGTCCATCTTCTAATATTTGTAATAACATGTTCATAACATCTGGATGTGCTTTTTCAATTTCATCAAATAATATTACTGAATACGGTTTTCTTCTTATTTTTTCTGTCAATTGACCACCTTCATCAAATCCTACATATCCAGGAGGTGATCCTATTAATTTTGATACTGAATGTGGTTCCATATATTCAGACATATCTATTCTTATCATTGCATTTTCATCACCAAATAGTGTCTCTGCTAATGCTTTTGATAATTCAGTTTTACCAACACCTGTTGGTCCTAAGAATAAGAATGATCCTATTGGTCTTTTTGGATCTTTTAATCCAACTCTTCCTCTTCTTATTGCTTTTGCTACTGCTTCTACTGCTTCATTTTGACCTATTACTCTTTCATGTAAATTCTTTTCTAGATTTTTTAATTTTTGGTTTTCATCTTCTGTTATCTTCTTAGCTGGAATTCCTGTCCAACTTGCTATTACTTCTGCTATGTTTTCTTCTGTTATATTTGTAACAGATTTATTATTTTTATTTTTCCATTTTATTTGCTCTTTTTCATATTTTTCTTTTAATTCTTTTTCTTTATCTCTTAAATCTGCTGCTTTTTCAAATTTTTGTGTTCTTACCGCTTCTTCCTTATCCTTTTGAATTTCTTCAATTTGTTCTTCTAGTTCTTTTAAGCTATCTGGTTCTGTATATGTTTTTAATTTTGCTCTTGATGCTGCTTCATCAATTAAGTCTATTGCTTTATCTGGTAAGAATCTATCATTAATATATCTAGTTGACATTATAACTGCTGCATTTATTGCTTCATCTGTAATTTTTACTCCATGATGTGCTTCATATTTATCTCTTATTCCTTTTAATATTTTTACAGTATCTTTTTGGCTTGGCTCATTTACTGTTACTGGACTGAATCTTCTTTCTAATGCTGCATCTTTTTCAATAAATTTTCTATATTCATTTAAAGTTGTAGCACCTACTAATTGGATTTCTCCTCTTGCAAGTAATGGTTTTAATATATTTGCAGCATCTATTGCACCTTCTGCTGCTCCTGCACCAACTATTGTATGAATTTCATCTATGAAAAGTATTACATCTCCTGCTTTTTTTACTTCTTCTAATGCTTTTTTTATCCTTTCTTCAAAATCTCCTCTATATTTAGCTCCTGCAACCATTCCTGAAATATCCATACTTACAACTCTTTTATCTTTTAGTATTTCTGGTACATCTCCTGCCACAATTTTTTGTGCTAAACCTTCAACTACTGCTGTCTTTCCAACTCCTGGTTCTCCAATTAAACATGGATTATTTTTTGTTCTTCTAGATAGAATTTGTATAACTCTTTCTATTTCTTCTTTTCTTCCTATTATTGGATCTAATTTTCCTTCTCTTGCTTTTTTAGTTAAATCTTCACCAAATTGATTTAATGTATTTGTTTTATTATAACTACCTCTTTTAGTCTCAGATTCATTTCTATTGTCTTCTCCTGCTAAATCTTCTCCTTCATTTATTACTTTTACTATTTCATTATATAACTTTGGTATACTAACATTTAGTTCTAATAGAATACGAGCTGCAATACTATCTCCTTCTCTTAATATACCTATTAAAATATGTTCTGTTCCAATATAGTTATATCCTAATTTTCTTGCTTCTATAAAAGCATTTTCTATAACTCTTTTTGTTCTAGGTGTAAAGCCTAATGTTCCTTCTATTGGTTCTTCTTGTCCTACCAATTCAACTATTTTATCTATGATATTTTCTGGTGTAACTTCTTGGTTTTCTAAAACTTTTGAAGCAACTCCACTTCCTTCTTTTGATAAACCATATAGTATATGTTCAGTACCAATGTAATTATGTCCTAACTCGATTGCTACTTCATTAGCAATTTCTATTGCTTTTTTAGCTCTATTTGTAAATTTGTATGTCATAAATATCAGCTCCTTTCGTTTATAATTTGTTTTATAACCTCTGCTCTTTTTATATCTCTTTCATAAGAATCATATTGCTTTCCTAAGTATTTTTGTAAGTTTGCAGGTTTTGTATATAAATATATTTTTTGAACCTGTAAATCTGTTAATCTATTTAATATTCCTAAATCAACTCCAAGTTTTATATCTGATAATAATTCTCTTGTTTCATTAGAAGATATTTTCATGCAATTACTTAAAATTCCGTAACTTCTATATATCATATCTTCAAACTCTATTTTATTATCTGCTAGCATTTTTCTAGCTTTCCTTTCTTGTTCAATAATTTTTTCTGTTATAACTTTCACTCTTTCAATAATTTCTTTTTCTATAATTCCTAGTGTTTGCCTATTAGATATTTGATACATATCTCCTGTACTTTTTGAATTTTCTCCATATATTCCTCTAATACTTATTCCAAAATTGCTAACACTATTTAAAATATTTCTAACATTTCCTGTATGCTCTAATGCTGGTAAATGTAGCATTACACTTGCTCTTAGTCCAGTACCAACATTAGTTGGACATGCTGTTAGATATCCATATTTTTTGCTTATTGCATATCCTAATGTTTCATTAATTTTTTCATCTAGCTCAATTGCTAAATTTAATGTATTTTCTAAATCTAAACCATAATTAAATACTTGTATTCTTAAATGATCTTCTTCTCCTATCATAATACAAATATTTTCTTCATCATTTATTAAAATACTTCCATTTTCATTTTTATTTAATGCAAACTCTGGACTTATTATATTTTTTTCTACTAAACTCATTTTTGTAATATCGTCCATATCTTTTAGTTTTAAGAATTTAAGTCCATAACCTATTCCATATAAATTGTCTTTTATCTTACTTTCTAATGCTTCTTTTTCTTTCTTTGTTTTTAAATCAAATGGAAATCCAGCTATATTTCTTGCAAATCTAATTCTTGTGCTTTTAGCAACATCACTATTTTCACTACTTTGTAAATACCAATTCATAACTAACCTTCTTTCTACAATTATTTATTATCTTTTTCAATTTTTTTAATTTCATCTCTAATTTTTGCTGCATCTTCATACCTTTCTTCTTTAATCGCTATTCTTAACTTGTCTTGTAATTGTTCTAGTTTTGATTTTTCAGTTTCTTTTTTGCTTTCTGTTTTATCAATATTTTTAAATTTCTCATCTATTTTATTATCTATTATCTTTCCAGTTCTTCCTACATGTCTATTAGAACCTTGTATTCTTTTAATTATTGGATCTAATTTTTCTTCAAATACATCGTAGCAATTTCCACAACCTAATTTTCCTGTATTTACAATATCATCAAATGTATATCCACAATTATTACAAGTTAATGTTTTAACTTCATTTAATAAGGGCATCCATTCTGGCTTTGTAAATTCTTCCATAAAATCACCAAAGAAATTAGAAAAATCCATTGGTATACTAAAATCCATATGTCCAATTCCTAGTTTTTTACTACACTCTTCACACAAATTAAGTTCTCTTACTTTTCCATTAATATTTTCTGAATATTTCACATTTGCTTCTTTTTTTCCACAATTATCACATAACATTTTTATCTCCTCCTTATTCTAAATTTAATAACATATTTTTTAAAATTCTTGCTCTTACCTGGTCTTTTATATCTTTTGTTAATTGTAATACATTATCACTTGTTGCTACTTTAAGCAATTTTGCTTCTTTTTTATCTATTACACCATATGATAGAAAGTCACTAATTAGTATATCTACTTCATTTGAACTTATTTCTTTTCCTATATTTTGTATAACATACATTATATATTCTGAATTTGTGTTAGTTGCTTTTTTTATCTTTATGTGTCCGCCACCACCTCTTTTACTTTCAACATAGTATCCTTGTGATGGTTTAAATCTTGTTGCTATTACATAATTTATTTGTGATGGTACACAATTAAAATGCTCTGCTAATTCATTTCTTTGTATTTCTATTTCTTCATTATCATCAAATAAATCTTTTATAAAACCTTCTATTAAATCTGATATTCTCATCTAATTCGCCTCCAAAATTATATATTGTATTTCACTTCATTGACTTTGACTTTCTTTGACTTACAATAGATATTATACTCTTTTTATTTAATTTTTCAATTCTCTTTTCTTTTTCTTTTTGACCTTCTTTGACTTTTATTACTTTATAACCTCTTCTTTTCTAATTTTTTCTTTGTTTTTCTTTCAGTTTTTACTGTTTTCTTGTTCTTTTTTGTTTGGCTTTGTAATTTTTTCTAATTTTTTCACCTTCTCTTTTTGTTCTGGTAAGCTAACCCATGCAAAATATGATGAGATAAATTCTCCATATTTTGTTGCATCTTCCCCTACTTCTAATTCTTTTGAAGTATCATCATTTTCTTTACTCATATTTTTATTCCTTTCTTTATAGGCATATTTTTATAAAATCTATCATATTATTATATTATTTCCATTTATTATAATTTAATACTATTTTATTTTTAAATTTTACATAAACCTATTTTCTTTTTTACAATTATATGCTATAATAGTAATAGTTGGTATTAAAAGGAGGAATTTTAATATGTGGCAAATTTGGTTAATTATTGCAGGAGTTTGTTTAATTGCAGAAATAATTACTACTGGATTTTTGGTATTTTGGTTATCAATTGGAGCTTTAATATCAATGGTAGTAAGTTTATTTACAGATAATATATTCATCCAAACTGCTGTGTTTGTTATATCATCTGCAATTCTTATTTTTGCAACAAAACCTTTTGTAAAAAAATTTGCTAAAACAAAAAATGTTAAAACAAATGCATTTTCAATAATAGGACAAAATGGAATAGTTACAAAAGATATTGATTCTATAAATTCCAAGGGGCAAGTAAAAATTGATGGAGAAACTTGGAGTGCAATAGGAAAAGATGATATGGATATTCCAAAAGGAACTGAAATAGAAGTTTTAGAAATAAAAGGTGTTAAAGCTGTTGTAGCACCTACAAAAAAATAGATATATATTTTTATTTAATTAATTAAAAGGAGGATAATTTTATGTGGTTTTTATTAGTTTTACTTGTTATTATTTTAATAATAGCATTTATGTCTATTAAAATCGTTAAACAATCTGAGGTATATATAATTGAAAGATTAGGTAAGTTCTATAAGGTTGCTGATGCTGGTCTTACAATTATAGTTCCATTTTTAGATCATGTAAGAAGTGTTGTTAGTTTAAAACAACAAACAATGGATGTACCTCCACAAGGAGTTATTACAAAGGATAATGTTACAATTACTATTGATACAGTTGTGTTTTATCAAATAACAGATCCAGCAAAAGCTGTTTATGAAATTCAAAGTTTGAAAAAAGGTATTGAATATTTAGCTATTACAACTATTCGTGATATTATTGGTAAAATGGACTTAGATGAAACATTTAGTTCAAGAGATGGCATTAATAATCAATTAAGAGTTGTATTAGATGAAGCTACTGATAGATGGGGATGTAAAATAGATAGAGTGGAAATTAAAGACATTACTCCACCAGCAGATATTAGAGATGCAATGGAAAAAGAAATGAATGCAGAAAGAAATAAAAGAGCTATGATTTTGGAATCAGAAGCACAAAGACAATCTGCTATTACTATTGCAGAAGGTAAAAAACAAGCAGCTATTTTAGAAGCAGAAGCTGACAAAGAAGCTCAAATTAGAAGAGCTGCCGGTGAAGCACAAGCTATTAGAGAAGTTGCAGAAGCAAAAGCAAAAGAAATTCAAATGGTTTATGATGCAATTAAGAGTGCAGATCCTGATGAAAAATTAGTTCAATTAAAATCATTAGAAGCATTAGAAGAAGTTGCCAAAGGAGATGCAAACAAAGTATTTATACCATTTGAAGCAACAAGTGCATTAGGTGCATTAGGTGCTATGAAAGAAGTTGTAACTGATAAAAAAGAAAATGAAAAGAAATAATACAGTAAAGATACATAAAAAGCCACTTATAGTGGCTTTTTATATTTTCAGTGTTATAAACAAGCTTTAATCAATCCTACAAATAAAGGTGCTGGTTTATTTGGCCTAGATTTTAATTCAGGATGGAATTGTCCTGCTATGAAATATGGATGTTTATTTTTTTCTAGTTCTACCATTTCTACTAATAGCCCATCTGGCGAAGTTCCAGATATTTTTAACCCTGCTTTTTCTATTTTTTCTCTATACTCATTGTTAAATTCATAACGGTGTCTATGTCTTTCTGAAATTTCTTCTTGTTTATATATTTTACTTGCAAGTGTTCCTTCTTTTATTGTGCATGGATATGCTCCTAAACGCATTGTTCCACCTTTTTTATTTACATTCTTTTGTTCTTCCATTATATGTATTACTTGATTTTTAGTTTCTTTATTAAATTCTTCTGAATCTGCATCTTCTATTCCTAAAACATTTCTTGCAAATTCTACAACAGCCATTTGCATTCCTAAACATATTCCTAAAAATGGGATTTTATTTTCTCTTACATATTTTACTGTTTCTACCATTCCATTTATTCCTCTATCTCCAAAACCCCCCGGAATCACAACACCATTTATTCCGGCTAATTGTTCTTTTACATTTTCTTTTGTTATTTTTTCAGAATCTATTAATTTTACTTTAACTTTTACATTATTTGCAAAACCTGCATGATACAAGCTTTCTATAACTGAAATATATGAATCTTCTAATTTTACATACTTTCCTACTAATCCTATTGTAATTACTTTGTTTTCATCTATCTTTCTTATATTTTCTATCATTTCTTCCCATTTAGAATTATCTGGAATATAGTTGTCTAATTTTAAATGATTACATACTTCTCTTGCAAGTCCCTCTTCTTCTAGCATTAGTGGTACTGCATATAAGCAGTCTGCTGTCTTATTTTGTATAACACTTGTTTTTCTGACATTGCAAAATAGTGATAATTTTTCCCTTATAGAATCTGGTATATCTGATTCTGTTCTACATACTAATATATTAGGTTTTATACCAAAACTTTGTAATTCTTTTACAGAATGTTGTGTTGGCTTAGATTTTATTTCATTTGAACCAAATATATATGGTAACAGTGTTACATGGATATATAGAACATCTTCTGGATTTTTTTCAAGTCCTACTTGTCTTATTGCTTCAATTATTGATAATCCCTCTATATCTCCTACTGTACCTCCTATTTCAGATATAACTATATCAGTATCTGTATTTTCAAATCCATATATTTTTTCTTTAATCTCATTTGTAATATGAGGTATTACCTGAACAGTTTTCCCTAAGTAATCCCCTCTTCTTTCTTTTTCTATAACACTTTGATATATTTTTCCCATTGTTATACTTGAATTATGTGTAAGATTTTCATTTATAAATCTTTCATAATGTCCTAAATCTAAATCTGTTTCAGCTCCATCATCAGTTACAAATACTTCTCCATGTTCATATGGATTCATTGTTCCTGGGTCTACATTTATATATGGATCAAACTTTTGTATTGTTACTTTATATCCTCTATTTTTTAGTAATCTTCCGAAGTGATGCTGCTGTTATTCCTTTTCCTAAACCTGATACTACTCCTCCTGTTACAAATATGTATTTTGTGTTCATTTTTTCCTCCTATTCTAAAAATAAAAAAAGATTAAAAAAATTCCCAAAAAATTGGTTTTTTTTTAATCTATTAATAGTTTATCATCTTTATTTTAAATTTACAATACCTTAATTAAATTTTATTGTATTTTTTTCTAATTATTGATATACTAATAACATAATTTATATTTATTAAGGAGTGATTTTTATGCCAACACCACATAATGAAGCTAAATTAGGTGATATTGCAAAAACTGTAATAATGCCAGGAGATCCTTTAAGAGCAAAATATATTTCAGAAAATTTCTTAGAGAATCCAAAATTAGTAAATCAAGTTAGAGGAATTTATGCATATACTGGAAAATATAAAGGAAAAGAAGTTACTATAATGGCTTCTGGAATGGGAATGCCTAGTATGGGAATTTATAGTTATGAATTATATAAATTTTATGATGTTCAAAATATTATAAGAATCGGTTCTTGTGGGGCATATATACCGGAATTAAAACTATTTGACATTATATTATCTGAAAATGTATATAGTGAAAGTAATTATGCTTTGACTTTAAACAATGATAATTGCCACATAATTTCTTCAAGTGATGAATTAAATAATTCAATTAAAATCGCCTCTAAAAAATCTGATATTGATATCGTATATGGGAATACAGTATGTACAGATTGTTTTGATATATATATGACAGATGTAAACAAATTTTTAGATAGGATTCCAGATAATTTCAATCCTATTAGTGCTGAGATGGAAGCTTTTGCTTTATTTTATAATGCTAAACTTTTAAATAAAAATGCTTCTTGTTTAATGTCTGTTGTTGATTCAAAATATATTGACAAAGTTGCAACAAGTACTGAGCGCCAGACTGGGCTTAATAATATGATTATAGTTGCATTAGAAAGTCTTAAAGAAATATAAGTTTTATTTATAATAAAGACGTGTTAGTTTTGTACTGAAAGTTCAAAACAACACGTCTTTATTGATTTTATTTCTTTATTGATAATATTTTATATTTCATTACACCAGCTGGTGCATTTACTTCAACTATATTATTTTTCTTTGCTCCAAGTAAAGCTTCTCCTAATGGTGATTCATTTGATATTTTGTTTTCTGCTAAATCAACTTCTGTTGATCCAACAATTGTGTATTCTATTTTTTCATCAAATTCCATATCTAGTACTTTTACTATATTTCCTATTTGTACAGTTTCTGTATCAATTTCTTTTTCATCAATTATTTTTGCATATCTTAATTTGTTTTCTAATTCTGCAATTTTTACTTCATTTTCAGCTTGTGCATTTTTAGCTTCATCATATTCAGAGTTTTCTGACAAATCTCCAAATCCTAATGCTACCTTGATTCTATCTGCTATTTCTGCTCTTTTTTCTGTTCTTAAATAATTTAATTCCTTTTCTAAATTATTATATCCTTCTTGTGTTAAAATAACTTCTTTTTCTTCCATTTTTCTGTTCTCCTTTCAATGTTTTTATATGTATTATTTATATTATATACACTTTTAAAAAAATCTTTTACTATATTACGGCAAAAATTGAAATTTGTCAAGCAAATTCCAATTTTTTAATTAATTTATATAACTAATTGGTTTTTCACATTATTTTATTAATTCTTTTGCACCTTTTAAATAATCAACACCTGAAAATATTGTTGCAATAACTTGTATTATCATCATAATAGTTACAATTAAGTTTAATATTAAATCTCCACCTTGTAATTCTCCTGTAAAACATTCTCCAAATGCATGTAAATCTAAAAAAGCTAATATTATTGCAAACATTTGAGTAACAGTCTTTAATTTTCCCCATTTAGAGGCACTTATTACTTTTCCGCCTTTTTCAACAGCAATTAATCTATATCCAGAAACTATAAATTCTCTTGCTAAAACTATTATTGGAATCCAAGCAGGCAATTTTGCCATTTCTACTAACATTATCATTGCTGCTAGTACAAGGATTTTATCAGCTAATGGATCAAGAAATTTACCAAATGTAGTTACCTGATTATTTTTTCTTGCTATATATCCATCTAGTTTATCTGTTATAGATGCTATAATAAAGATTAAGTCTATTAACCAATATGTTATTGGTATTCCCAAAAATTCTGCTTCTATTCCTAAAAATGGTATTATTACCATGATTGGTACTAGTATCATTCGAAATAATGTTAATTTGTTTGGTAAATTCATAATTATTTCCCCTTTTGCAATTTATTTTTATTTTAATTCAAATAACTTATTAATTATTTTTTAAAATTTCAATAGCTTTTTGTAATTGTGTATCTTCTTCTTCATTAACATTTAATACACTTGTTACTGTATCTGGTAATTCTACTGTTTCATCTGGCTCTATGCCTACTCCATTTATTTCGGTTCTATTAGGTGTTAAATATTTTTTAGTTGTAATTTTTAGTCCGCTACCATCAGATAGTGAAATCACTTCTTGAATTACACCTTTTCCATAAGTTTTTGTACCTACGATTTTTGCTTTTCCTAAATCTTTTAATGCTCCTGCTAATATTTCAGACGAACTTGCTGTATTCTCATTTGTTAGGATTACAATTGGCATATTTATAATTGGTTCATTTTTAGATTTTTCCACTTCTTCATTATTGTTTTTATCTACTTCATATAATAACACTGAGCCTTTATCTGCAATATACTCTGCTATTTCTAATGCTTCATCAACAATTCCTCCACCATTATTTCTTAAATCTATAATTAATGATGTTATTCCTTGTTTTTCTAGTTCCTCATATTTTGATTTAAAGTCTTCTGCTGTTCCATCATCAAATGATGAAAACTCTATATATCCTATGTTATTTTCTAATAATTTGCTTTCTACTGGATTTACTTTGATATTTTCTCTTTCTATTTCAAAACTTAGTGTTTCATCTTCTCTTTGTATATCTATTTTTACACTACTTCCAACTTCTCCTTTTATTTTGTTTGATATTGTTGAAAAGTCATCTCCTGTACATTGTTCCCCATTTACTGCTACAATATAGTCTCCGGGCAATATTCCTGCTTTTTCTGCCGGACTGTTTTTTATAGGTGCTAGAACTTGTATTTTATTATTTTCTGTGTCTTTTACCATATAAATTCCAATTCCTACAAAATTTCCCATTGTATCTTCCATATAATCTTCCATTTCGTCTTTTGAAATATATTCGGTATATGGATCGTCTAGTCCTTCAATATATCCTTTTATTGCTCCTTCTTTTAACTTTTCTTCATCTATTTCTCCTAAATAATATTTATCAATTATTTTTTTATATTTTTCTATTGAATTTGTAATATCATCACTATTTGAACTTGAAAATAGACTTGATTTTGTTATTATAGATTCACCAGAAAAATATTGATACATTCCAATAGATGTTATCAAAAAAGTAATAAATGCTACTAATATTACTAACATTATTATTTTATAGGTCTTTGATCTTTGTCTTTTTTGTGTAACTATTTTATATCCGTTATTTTTATTTTCTTGCATTTTTCCCTCCTAGCAAATTATTAAACAGATTTAATAAATTAAATCAATAGGCGGATAACTATTCCGCCCATATATTATTTATATGTAATTTTCTATATTTAAGAACTATGGTAAATAAGGTGCTGGATTTACAGGTTTTCCATTTACTCTAACTTCAAAATGTAAGTGATATCCTGTAGAATTTCCTGTTGTTCCTACACTCATAATTTGTTGTCCTTGGCTTACAGATTGACCTTCTCTTACTAGTCTAGATCCTGGTGCTCCATGTGCATATAAAGTCATAGTACCATCATGATGATTTATAACAATATATTCACCATAACTTCTGTATGTTCCGTCTGAATTTTTAAGTGCTGTTGACGTTACTACTGTGCCAGCTTTTGCAGCTAAAACAGGTTTTCCTGCAATACCACTACCACTAAAATCTACTCCTGTATGACCAGCATATCCATACCAACCTGTTGTTATGCTATATCCAACTATCGGTCTTATATATCCGCTTGAACTTGGATTATTAGCAACTGAATTATAGTTATTATTGCCATTTGACTGTTGCTTTTTTGCTTCTTCTGCTGCTATTCTTGCAAGTTCTGCTTGTATTTCTCTTTTATCTGCTTCAAATTGTTCCAATTCGGCTTGTGCTTGTTTTTCATCAGAGCTTAATTGTGCTACTTTTGCATCTTTTTCATTTTTTGAAGATTGTAATTGAGTTGCTACACTCTGTTTACTTGCTTTTGAAGTATCTAATTCTTTTTTACTATTTTCTAAATTAGTTTTTGCCTGTTCTATTTCTTCTTTTTGTTTTTGTATGCTTTCTAATAGCTCTGCATCACTTGTTGCAAGTTCTGTTACCAGATAATAGTTAGATATGAAGTCTGTTATACTTTCTGATGCTAATAGTACATCTAAGTATGATGTCTCTCCTTCCTCATATGCAACTACAAGTCTTGCTTCTAGTAATTCTTCTTGCTTATCATATTCAGCTTGTGCTTCATTTATTTTAGATTCTGCTTCTGATATTTGATTATTTAAATTATCTATTTTTGAATCTAATTCATCTATCTGGTTTTGATATTCAGAAATTTGAAGTGTTAATTCTTCAACTTCATTCATTGTTGCAGATTTCTCTTCTTGAATTTCATCTATTTCCTCTTCTTTTTCTTCTATTTGTTTATTTACATCACTTAAACTAGATGCAGCTATTGCCATGTTACTTTGTAAGAAAAATATTGCTACTAAAACTATTCCTAATATTTTTAAAACTATCTTTTTCATAAGTTCCTCCTAAATTAATTTGTTGTATTTTGTGTTTCTTCATTTTGTGTATTACTATTTTGTGTTGTTGGTACTAATCCATTTGTTATATATGGCATAGGATCTGTCACAACTCCATTTAATCTTACTTCAAAATGTGCATGTGCCCCAGTTGAATATCCTGTTGATCCAACTTTTAATACAACGGTTTCTCCTTTTTTTACTGTATCTCCTACTTTAACCATTATTTCAGATCCGTGTGCATATAGTGTTTGTACTCCTCCTCCGTGATCTATAATTACCATATTTCCATATGCTCCGTTGTATCCTGCTTTTACAACAATTCCATCGTTAGCAGCTACAAAACTTGCACCCATTGGTGCTCCTATGTCAACACCTGTATGTAATTTATATACTCCTGTTATAGGATGAGTTCTCATTCCGTATTTTGATGTAATTCTAGTATATCCTGGTACTGGCCATGCAAACTCTCCTCCTATATATTGTGTATCTATTCCTTCTAATGCTAATGCTAAAATTTCATTATTTATTTCTTCAAATTGTCTGTTGTATTCATCTATTTGTGATTGAATATTTTTTTCCTCGTCTGATAGCTTTGCTATAAAATTTTCTCTAACTGTTTTTGTATTTTCTAATACTTTTGCTGTTTTTGTCTGATTTGCTTTTATTGTAGCTAATTGTTGTTGTGTATTATCTAAATTCTTCTTCTCTTTTTCTATTTCATTTTTTTGTTCTTCCATATCTTCTAGTAAATCTGTCTCATACCCTGCAAGCTCTGTTATTAGAAAATAGTTTGACAAGAAGTCAGATATACTTCTAGAACTTAGTATTACATCTAAATAATTTGTTTCACCTGCTTCATACATTGCAACTAATCTTGTTTCTAAAATTTCCTGCTGCCTATTATATCTTTCTTCTGCTTCTTTTAATTTAGTAGAAACTTCATTAATAGAAGTTTGAAGTTCTGCTATTTGTGTATTTAATTCATCTAATTCATTTTGTGAATCTGAAATTCTTTCATCTAGCTTTTGTACTTGTTGTAAATTTTCTGATAAGTCATTTTGTACATCTTCTAATTGACCTGTTGCTTCATTTATTTGATTTTGTAATTCTTCTTGTTTGGTTTGTAAATCTGTTGTTTGGTTTGTTGTATTAGTCTGATTTTCTTCTGCAAATACATAGGAAAATATACTCATACTACAAATCGCAAAAGCTAAAACAATACATAAAAATTTACGCATGCTTTCTCCTTTACACTTTTAAATATTTTCTCATAGATATGACACTTCCGGATAGCTCCAATTCCTATTCCTAATAACATATATACAAATATTATTGAATTGAACATATCTGAGAATGTTACTAAACTCATATTAATTACTTGCATAAATTCTGAGCTTATCAATTTTTGTGCAATAAAGTTATATGCAACTCCTACTATTACAATTGATATAATACTTGCAAATACTCCTATTATCATACCTTCTACAATAAATGGCCATCTAATAAATCCATTTGTCGCTCCTACATATTTCATAATAGATATTTCTTTTCTTCTTGCATGCACTGTAAGTTTTATTGTATTTGCTATAATAAATATAGAAATAATTACTAATAATACCAAAATTACTCCTGTTACAATTTTTATTCCATTAGCTAAATTTATTAATGTTGTAACAGTTTCATCTTTACTTGTAATTTTCTTTATATTATCAAATGTTAATATTTGATCTTGTACCTCTTGACTTTTGGTTAAATCAGTTAATGTAACAACATATGATGCTGGAAATATATTGTTTTCCTCATATCCTTCTAGTAAATCTTGTTTGTCTCCAAATCTGTCTTTCATTTGTTGCAGTGCATCATCTTTTGAGACATATTCTACTGTACTTACTCCATCTATTTGTCTTATTTTATCTCCTACTTCGTCTATTTGTTCTTGTGTTGCATCATTGTTTATAAATACTTGTACACCTTGAACTGATTCAACTTCTGCTACAAAATGATTTATATTTTCTCCTAATATTAAGAAAATTCCAAATATAATCATTGTAGCACACATTATCATAAGAGAAGCTCCTGTTGATTTCTTATTTTTAAATACATTGCTAAAACCTTCTCCAATTAAATATCCAAATATATTATATTTCACAATCATACCCACCTTTTTTATCATCTCTTATTATTTCGCCTTTACGTATATGGATAACTCTTTTTTTCATTCTGTCAACAATATCCTTTGCATGTGTTGCAACAACTACTGTTGTTCCTCTCATATTAATGTCATTTAGTAAGTTCATAATATCCCATGCTGTATCTGGATCTAAGTTTCCAGTAGGCTCATCTGCAATTAACATAGATGGATTATTTACTAGTGCTCTTGCTAAGGCTACTCTTTGCTGTTCTCCTCCTGATAGTTCATTAGGGTACATTTTTGCTTTTCCACTTAATCCAACTAATGAAAGTACCATTGGGACTTGTCTTCTTATATGTCTAGGTGTTGCTCTTACAATATACATTGCATATGCTACATTATCATAAACAGTTTTATCTGGTAAAAGTCTAAAATCTTGAAATACCACTCCCATACTTCTTCTTAAATATGGTATACGGTTTGGTTTTAAAAATGTTGTATCTTTTCCATTTATAATAATTCTTCCTGATGTTGGTTCTTCTTCTTTTAATATTAATTTTATTAATGTTGATTTTCCACTTCCTGATGAACCTACTAAAAATGCAAATTCACCTTTATCTATAACAAAATTAGCATTCTTTATAGCCTTTGTTCCTGTATCATAAGTCTTTGTTACATTTCTAAATTCTATCATTTTGTAACTCTCCTTACCTTTTGTTTAATAGTTAATTTCGCATAAAATACTATTCTATCTTATAATATCAATAAAGTAGTTTTTTTGCAATACTTTTTTAGTAAAAAAATGATAGAAAATGTTGGTTTTTTTACATTTTCTATCACTATTCTCTTTTTTTCTCTATTTTTCAAAATTCACAAAAAATTCACAAAGAGTTAATTTTATTTTATGTTTTCTAGATATGAAATCTTTTCCCTTTTGCCATTGCTATTTAATTTCAAATTCATTTGAATATATATCAATATATTCGTTATCATAAACAGGTTTTATAATTCTGTATATTCCATTATTCAATTTCCCATAATATTTTTCTATATCTAATTTTTGTGTTAATTGATTATCTGCATTTAATTCATAGGCTATATCAGTCCAAGATATATCATCAGATATATAATTTAAATCTTTCCATTCTCCATTAACTTTTTCTTGAACTCTGAATTCAACACCCCAACCATATTGTTCTACATTATTATCTGTAATTAGTATTTCAACCGAAGTGTTTGATATTGTATTTGATAAAATTTCAATAGTTACATTTTCAGGTTTCCTGTTAAATTCCATATTATCTGCTGACACACCTGTTTCATTTTCATCAGCAACATTTACGCCCTCTGGAATATATGAATTTGTGCTATTAATTGAATCTGTTTTTTCATCTCTGTTATTATATAAAATAACAACTACTCCTATAATTACAATAATTAGTACAACTATAACTGCTATAATTTTCTTGTTCATTAAATTCACCTCTCCTACAACTTATATATTGTTAGTCAAATTGTGTTTGCCAATTTACATTTTTATATGCCTCAAAGCACATTTCAATTTGTTCTCTATTTGTTTTTTCTTCTGCTAAATTATTTGGTATTTCATCTAGTGAAAAATACTTAATTTCTGTTGTTTCTATATTTTCAATAAACTCTCCACCAATAATATTACACTGTACAAATATTTTACATACTCCATAAGCATATATTGGTATATTATGTTTATTTCTATCTTGTACTGAAATTATTTTTATAGTTTCTACATCTAATCCGGTTTCTTCTTTGACTTCTTTTATTGTATTACTTCCAACAGATTCAAGTACATCGCACCAACCACCAGGTAATGACCAAGTTCCATTATTCTCGTGTGTTAATAAAATTTTATCATCTTTAAATATAACCGCTCTTGTGTCTATTTTAGGTGTTTGATAGCCTGTTTCATTGCAGAATAAATCTTTTACTTTTTCTAAATTTATATTACTTTTTTCTTCTATTATTTCTGCTGATATTTCTCTTAATCTTTCATATCTTTCTATATCATATATATTATTCGTATATGCTAATCCTGCTTGTGCTAAACTTTGTATTTCCATAGCCCATTTTATTAACTTATCCATATATAATTCCTCTACTTTACATTATTTTTGTAATCATTAATATATTTGTAAATTTCTTTCCAAGAATTAACCCTAGTAAAATGATTATCTTCTCCTATATTTGTTTTACTATTGAACAGTAAAACTTTATCTACACAACCTTCTACTTTGTTTAAATTTTCTATACAATCATCAATAAAAAAGTCTATTCTCTCATCAATACAAATTTGCCTTTTATTAAATGAGCAAACTAATTTGTCATATTTAATTCCTAGTTTTTCTAATTGTTTTGATGTAAATCCAAAAGGATCATCATATATTGTTTTATCTCTTGCCGTGATAATTATAATTCTATTACCTTCTTCTTTTAATTTATCTATAGTTTCTTTTGCATTTTGTTTTAATTTAACATTTAACAAAACTTTTCCAAATGTAGATTTTCCAAATTCTACTTCTTTTTCTTTATATTCTTCTGGCAAGTTATTATAGCATATATTATTTTTCTTCAAATAGTCTAAATCTATTGAAAAATATTTAGCAACATAAGGCATTAAAAAATCAGATGTTTCTGTTATTGTATCATCAATATCTATTCCTATATTCATAAATTTTTCCTTTCTATCGATCAATCATAGCGACAGCCTACTATTTTCTCTTTTGTTATCTTTTAACTTTCTATCCATTCTTTAATAACATCTTCACTTGTGATTCCATAATATTTCATTAATTCTTCTGCTTTCCCTGACCTGCCAAAAGTATCTTTTATTCCTAACCTTATTAATTTTGTTGGATATTCTTCTATTAATACTTCTGAAATTGCTGATCCAAGACCACCTATAATATTATGGTCTTCAATTGAAACTAGCTTTTTAGTTTCTTTTGCACTCTTTATTATTATTTCTCTATCTATGGGTTTTATTGAAAACATGTCAATAACTCTAATGTTTATTCCTTTTTCTTTTAATTCTTTTTGGGCATTTAATGCTTCTTGCACTGTCACTCCTGTTGCAAATACTGTTCCATCTATTCCATCTCCATGTTGCACAGCTTTTCCGATTTCAAATTTTTGTTTTTCATCATATATTTCTTCTGTTGCAAGTCTTGCAAGTCTAACATATACAGGGCCTTCTATTTTACTTATTTCTGAAATTATCCATTTGGTTTGCATATCATCTGATGGTGATAAAACTTTTATGTTAGGAATTGTTCTCATTAAAGATAAATCTTCAATCATTTGATGTGTTGCTCCATCTTCTCCAACTGTAATTCCTGCATGAGTTGCACAAATTTTTACATTTAAATTTGGATAACATATACTATTTCTTATTTGATCATAGCTTCTGCCTGCTGCAAACATTGCAAAAGTACTTACATATGGAATCTTCCCACAAGTTGAAAGTCCAGCAGCTGTTCCAATCATATCTGCTTCTGCAATTCCAATATCAAAAAATCTATCTGGAAATTCTTTTGCAAATAATTCAGTTTTTGTCGCTCCTGCTAAATCTGCATCAAGAACTACAATATTCTTATTTTTTCTTCCTAATTCTAATAAAGCTTCTCCATAGCTTTGTCTTGTAGCTTTTTTCATATTTTATACCTCCAATTCTTCAATTGCTTGTTTGTATTGTTCTTCATTTGGTGCCTTTCCATGCCAGCTAACTTGATTTTCCATGAAACTTATGCCTTTTCCTTTTATTGTTTTTGCAATTATACATGTTGGTTTTCCTTTTATATTTTTAGCCACTTCAAAAGCTTTCATAATTTCTTCTATATCATGTCCATCAATTTTTATTATTTCAAATCCAAAACTTTTGAATTTTTCATCAATTGGGTATGAATTCATTACTTCTTCAATTGTTCCATCTATTTGTAAATTATTATTATCAATTATTACGCATAAATTATCCAATTTATATTTATTAGAAGTCATTGCCGCTTCCCAAACTTGTCCTTCTTCTATTTCACCATCCCCTAATATACAATAAACTCTATAATCTTTATTATCCATTTTACCTGCTATTGCCATTCCATTTGCAGCAGATAACCCTTGTCCAAGAGATCCTGTTGTCATATCTACACCTGGTACTTTATTTTTATCTGGATGACCTTGTAAATAGCTGTCTATTTTCCTAAATGTTTTTAAATCTTCTACTGGGAAATATCCTTTATTTGCAAGACAACTATATAATGCTGGTGAGCAATGTCCTTTTGATAAGACTATTCTATCTCTATCTTCCCAATTTGGATTTTTGGGATCTATATTCATTTCATGGAAATATAATACTGTTAGAATATCTGCTATTGAAAGCGATCCTCCTGGATGTCCTGATTTAGCTGAATATACAGCATCTATTATACCTTTTCTTATTTTGATAGCTACTTTTGTTAATTCTTCAATATTCATACTTTTCTTCCCTTCTCTTAATTTATTCTAATTCTATATTAATTTTTTTGCTTTGTAAAGCTTTTTTAATACCTTTACAATAACTTATAAATTTTGACATTTTTTACATTTATTTTTTATATTTTAAATATCCTATCTTGTTATATAGTATAATTCACTATATAATAGAATATATATTCTTTAAGAAAGGACTGGTCATATGATAGAAAATTTTATAAATGAAAATAAAGAAAATATTATAGAAAGTTTGCAAAAATTGATACAAATTCCTAGTGTATATTCAAAAAGTGATAATCCAAAATATCCATTTGGAGAAAATATAAATAGAGCTCTTGAACATATGTTAGATTTAGGTAGAAATTTAGGTTTTAGAACTAAAAATTTAGATGGTTATTGTGGATATATAGAATTTGGAGAAGGGGATGAATTAATAGGTATTATAGGTCATTTAGATGTTGTTCCTGAGGGTGATGATTGGACATATCCTCCTTTTAGTGCAACTATTAAAGATGGTTATATTTTCGGTAGAGGAGCTATTGATGATAAAGGTCCTGTTGTTGCATCTTTATATGCAATGAAATATGTAATGGATACTATGAAAATAAAAAAACGTGTAAGATTGATTTTAGGATTAAATGAAGAAAATAATTGGGATTGTATTAAATATTATAAACTTCATGAAGAAATTCCTAATATTGGTTTTAGTCCTGATGCTGATTTTCCTTGTATTTATGCAGAGAAATCAGTTCTTACACAAGAACTAAAATCTGAAATGTGTCAATTTGATAATATTGATATTAAAGTAAACCTTATAGATTGTAATAGTAATGCAACTAATGTTGTACCTAAAATTTGTAGTACAGTTTTAAGTATTAATTCAGATAAAATAAAAATAGAAAGTTTTATTAATAACTTGAAAAGAATTATTAATGAAAATGATTTTGAAATTGATATTTATAAGATTGATGAAAATGAGGTAAAATTAACTTCATATGGTGTTTCTTCACATGCTGCGCATCCTGACTTAGGCGTTAATGCTATTTCTAGATTAATTATTGTTCTTGATAATATATTTAAATCTTATGGATATGTAATTGATTTATTTGATTTTTTTACAAAATTTATTGGATTACAATATAACGGTGAAAATTTAGGTATTAATTTTCAAGATGAATCTGGCTCACTTACTTTGAATGTTGGATATTTTGGTATTGAAGATGGTTTTATAAAAATAAAAATGAATTTAAGAGTACCTGTTCATACTGATATAACAAAAATAGGTGCTACATTTATTAAAAATACTAGTAATTATCCTAATCTTGATTTTGATACTACTAATTATATGCCTTCTTTATATATTGATCCTAAGTCAAAATTAATTCAAACTCTTTGTAAGATTTATAACGAAGAAACAAATTCTACTTCTACTCCAATAGCAATTGGAGGTGCAACTTTTGCAAGAGCTTTTCCTAATTGTATTTCGTTTGGTGCTAATTTTCCTGGTGATAAAGATATGTGCCATCAAACAAATGAATTTATAAAAGTTGATAATTTATTATTGTCTTGTAAAATATATATAAAAGCAATTATTGCACTAGTAGAAGGACTTTAAGAAGCTATTTTATAGCTTCTTTTTATATATTTTACTTTTTTAAATTTTTATATAAACAAAAAAATACCCCGCCTTAGCCGTCAGATACTTGGAATTTTTAAGGACCTGCTCCTAAAAACAGGTGGGTGCTTACCTAAATGCTCATGGGCTTCTCACTACAAATTGGTGAGCTTGCACGCCACATTTATGAGATCAGCCCCTCTTATATGTGTGTTGGTTCTAAAAATTCTGTCTATACGCACTACGCAGGGAAAATTGATTACTATTTAATTAATTTATTTTTATGTTGTTTTTATTTTAGCATACTAATATTTAATTTTCAAATATCATTTTTCGGTTTAAATTTGTTTTATATCTGTTTTTATATGTATATCTCTTTTTATATATATTATTCTCATTTATTTAACTTTTTTCATATTTGATTTTCATGATAATTTATGCTAAAATGAAGTAAGATTATGCGGAGAAAAGTTAAACTTTTCTCTTTTTTGTTTTTATTATTATATTACATTACATATAGTAATATACACAAAAATTGTAAAAAACTACCTGCTAAAATAAATAGGTGGAAAATTGAATGCATATATTTATGCTTTTTACCTAACGCATATAAAATTGCACCTACTGTATAAGCAATTCCTCCTGCAAGTAATAATATAAATCCATTTTTTCCTAACAGTTCTGGTAATAAATTTGCTTTTACAATAATACACCATCCCATAATCAAATAGCATATCATTGAAAATTTCTTAAAACTTTTTATATCTATTGAATTAAGTGTAATTCCTAAAATAGCAATTGCCCAAATAACCCCAAAAATTACCCATCCAGTAGCTGTATCATATTCTCTTAGAGTACATAAAGCAAATGGTGTATAAGATCCTGCAATTAGTAAAAATATTGAACAATGGTCTAATACTTGAAAAACTTTTTTAGAATATCTTTTTGGACTTAATCCATGATATATACTAGACATTGTATATAGTAAAATCATTGTAACTCCATAAATTGAACCGCTTACTACTCCATATGCATTACCATTAATTGCTGCAAATACAATACATAATACAGTTGCAACTATTCCTAATACTGCTCCTACAATATGAGAAGTCATATTAAAAATTTCTTCTCCTTTTGTATATGTTGGTAATATCCTATCTTTTAATTTTATTCTTGTCATTACTTTATCCTCTCTTCTTATTTTGGATATTATATCATGTTTATTGCATTTTAGAATAGTTTTTACAGAAAATTTACATTTTTGAATAACACTACATCCTATTTCTTTATTTCCTTAGCTAATTTATTAATTGCTTTTGTTTCAATTCTAGATACATAAGAACGAGAAATCCCCATCATTGCTGCAATTTCATGTTGGGTTCTTGGCTTATGTCCTCCTAATCCAAATCTTAACTCTAATATTCTTTTTTCTCTTTCTTTTAATACTTCTTTCATTTTTTCTAATAATAATTTTATTTTCATTTTTATATCAACTTCATCTTCAACATTTCTTTCATCATTTTCTAATACTTCTTGTAAAGTTACTATATTGTCATCTTTATCTTTTCCTATTGGTTCATTTAAATACACTTCTGCTCCTAGTTTTTTTGTAGCTCTTAAATGCATTAATATTTCATTATCTATACATCTTGATACATATGTAGAAAGTCTTGCTCCTTTTTCTATTTTAAAACTATTTATTCCTTTTATTAATCCAATTGTTCCAATTGATATTAAATCATCTTGTTCTACTTTTGATGTACTATATTTTTTAGCAACATGTGCAACTAACCTTAAATTCCTTTCTATAAGTAAATTCCTTGCTTCTTCATCTCCCTGTTCCATTAATTTCAAACACTTTCTTTCTTCTTCTGCTGTCAATGGTTCTGGAAATAGTGTTCCACCTTGAATATATCCAATTACAAATACTGCTGATTTTAAGAATTCTACAAATCCCAAAAAACCTGCCATATAAAGTGATGCAAGCATATAAGCACCTCCATTTATTCTCATACTGAAATTATATGCTTTTAAAAAATAAAAGTGCCTGACCTTATTAATTTTATTTATAACGCATTTTTTCTTGATTTTAGAATACCTTTTATTGAGGTGTTTTTAATGAATTTTATCTCTAATATTTTAAAAGGAGTTGCTCTTGGTGCAGGTGCAATACTTCCCCGGTATTAGTAGTGGTGTTCTTTGTGTCATATTTGGTATTTATGAGAAATTATTAGATAGTATATTGCATTTTTTTAAGAACTTAAAAGAAAATACTTACTTTTTGCTACCTTTATTTATAGGGATTGTATTAGGTATAATTATTTTTAGTAACTTTTTGCAATATTTTTTTGAAACTTTTCCTATACAAACAAATTCTATTTTTATAGGATTGATTTTAGGAACACTCCCTACTCTTATAGATAGTTTAAATCTTAAAAAAAACATAGAAAATAAATCTAAACTAGTTATATGCATTCTTTCTTTTATCATTTGTTTTTTTATTGGAATTATAAGTATTATTTTTGAAAATTTATTGCCAATTTCTCAAATAGAATATAATAATTTTATTTATTTGCTATTTTCTGGATTTCTTATGTCTATTGGTGTAGTTGTTCCAGGCGTTAGTAGCACTATAATTTTGATGTTACTTGGTGTATATTCACTTTATCTAACTAGTGTATCAACTTTATCATTTAGTGTTTTAATTCCTATGGGACTTGGTTTAATATTAGGCGGATTTACTTTTATGAAAATGATTAAATATTTATTAAATAAATTTTATATACAAACTTTTTCTGGAATTATTGGTTTTACAACTGGCTCTATTTTTGTTATTTTTCCTTCCATTAATTCTGAAATTGAATTTTTACTTACATTTTTTTGTATTTTATTTGGTTTTACTATTGCATCTTTTTTCCAAAAAAGGACATAAAAAATGGGCAATGCCCATTTTTATTTTTTTCTTCTTATAATCCAATCTTTTTTGCATTTTATTGGTAATTTTATCTTTACTAATTGTCCTTTTACTCCTGGACTTATTTCTTGTATTTCTTCATTTGTCTCTTCATTCCATAATTTTTCTATTTTAAATTTGTATGGTTCTATATTATTTGGAATTATAATTTCTAATTCATCTCCTAATTTTAATTTGTTTTTTATTTCTATTGTAGATTTTTCTTCTTTATATTCTACTACTTTTCCTCCAAATTCATAGTTTTCATTATATTGCCTTCCACCATATTCTTGAATATCTTTATTTTTTCTATCATTAAAGTAAAATGTTGTAAGTCCTCTTGTTTTTACTTTATCTAATTCTTTTAAATATTTTGCATAATCATAATTTTTAGGATCTTTTTTATAATCATCTATTGCATTTCTATATGCATTTATTACACTTGCTAAATAGTATTCTGTTTTTAATCTACCTTCTATTTTTATGCTATCTATTCCCATATCTACAATTTCTGGAATTTCTTTAATCAAGCATAAATCTTTTGAAGAAAAAATACTTGTTCCATACTCACTTGTTTCTATTGGCATTAATTCTCCCGGATTGTTCTTTTCTTCTGCATATAAGTTATACGACCATCTGCAACTTTGTGCGCAATCTCCTAAATTTGCACTTCTACAAGTCATAAAATCACTTAAAAAACATCTTCCTGAAAAAGCAAAACATATTGCTCCATGAACAAATATTTCAACTTCTAAATCTTTTGGTTTGTTTTCCATTATGTATTTTAATTGTTCTTTGTTCATTTCTCTTGCCATTATTACTCTTTTTGCCCCATATTTATACCAAAAATTGCAATCCTGCAAACTAATTATATTTGCCTGTGTACTAACATTAATAGGTACACTTGGTGCATATTGTTTTAATGTTTCTATTACTCCTACATCTGATGCAATTATTCCATCTGGTTTTAATAT
>CALXKA010000015.1 GCA_944388765.1 uncultured Clostridia bacterium | reverse complement strand
CTTCTAATTGTACATTGTCAATAGTTGCTATTATTGAAGAAATAACCGCATATTTTGTATCTTCTGTGCTTGTTGCTATTAAATCATTACTTTCAGCATTTGCTGAATACTTTATAAAGTTTTTATCTTTATCGTAAAAAGCTATTCTTCCCCATTCAATTCCAGATAGAGTTAAACTCACATTTTTGTTTATTAATATATAATCACTAATAAAATAATTGTTGTTTATAACAAACTCTCCGTTGTTTCCTATATTTTTGCCTTCTGTTACTGTGTTTTTATTAAACAAATTTTTATTACAACTTGTTATTTTTATATTTCCTGTTGTATTTTCAATTTCAGAATGATATTTTGGACTTGGGCTTTCTCCGTATTCTTCAAATGTTTCGTCTTCTTCTGTTGATTCTAATATCATTATATTTTCAAATTTAAATTTTCCTGTTGCTTGCCAATTAGAAGTATGATAACCATAGTGAATCATGTTAAATATAGATAGATCACTTGCTGTTGTGAAGCTTGATTCTAATCTTTTCGTTTCGTTTAACTGCCAAGTATTCTTTTCTGTCAAAGATGAACAAGATAATATTGCGTTAGATCCCGCAGAACTACTATTTAATGCTAATAAAGTCGCAATTCCTTCCGAAGCATTTTGAGGACTTTCTATAAGTGTTACGTCTGCTATACACTTATATTGTGTGTTAGGTTTTAATAATTTAGAAACATTTTCTTCTGCCATTATCCACGTACCATAAGCTTTGATTGCAAAAGAACCTGTCTTGCTGTCTATATTTTCTACGTTCTCTAATTTAGTCACATCAAATTTATTTTTTCCACTTCTCGTTTCCTGTTTTGAAATACCAAAAACATTTATTTTCGCATTTTGTCCACTTGCGTCTTGCACATTCAAATTACTTACTCTTTCTGTTATATTATCTTTTCTACCTTTTACTTCAATATATTTATCATCTATTTTAGTCCAGAATGGATCTCTTATAAAAGTTGTATCTATAATTCGTATATATCCTTCCCTTTTTGGCTCTTGTTGAACATAAAATCTTGCTGTTGTTTTCCTTTCTTTGTATTCAAATTCTCCTTCTCCATCTAGCCATGCAAGAATATCATCCATTTTATCTATGTTTAAACATTGCACATAAATGGGTCTTTCTACATAAGAATAACCTAGTTCTTCAAATATTGCTCCATCTCTACCTTCTATTTCAGTTGTCTCATATCTTCTTGATGCTCTTGCTATAAAATGTTCTTCTTCCTCAATTACTACTTGCATATCTTTACTA
Source organism: uncultured Clostridia bacterium (assembly GCA_944388765.1). Lineage (GTDB taxonomy): Bacteria > Bacillota > Clostridia > TANB77 > CAG-508 > CAG-269. The sequence continues at coordinate 28,472 of CALXKA010000015.1, read as the reverse complement.
GATATTCCTTTAAATTTAAACATGTTACACCACCTTGTACAATTCATCTTTTACTATTTTTGCAAATCCATCTTCGTCTAAAGTAAATTTACAATTTGTTAATGCTTTTAACATTGCATTTGCCATTTTTTCATAATCTATATCTCTAATTATTGTATTAGTATTGCTGTTTACGTTCGTATTTTTTGGAGTTCCATAATTTATATTCTTTAGCTCCTTTGACATCTCTTCTGACATATTCTTTACTTTACTTATTAACTTAGGAGATGATTTTTCTAATGTTCTTCCCAATCCTTCTACCATGTCAGGCATCCACTTTTCATATTCTCGTAAAGGTCCTGTGTCTGGTCTAGAGAAATGTAGATAGCTTGATATTTTGCTTGCTAATCCACTCAATATATTAGTAAACCAGTTGCTATTACCTTTGTTTCTAATTCCTTTTCCTAATCCTTCTACCATATCAGAACCCCATGTCTGACTATCATTATTTGCCACCGCTGTTTCGGCTCTTCCTGCAAGACTTCCAGCTTCATTTTGTACAGTTGTATCATTTCTAAATACATTTGAGCTTTCAGAAACTTGTTCTCTTGCTTCATCTGCAATTTTTAAATTTTGTCCAAATAATATCGTAGAATTATTTCCTTGTGTTCCTGCTGCATTTGATAATCCTGTATCTGTTGCTATAATACCTGTTGCTTCTTGTATTTCATTTCTTGTTTCTTCAGGAAGTCTAGCTAAACCTTTACTATATTCTGTGTAGCTTATATCTACTATATTTTTCCAAGCCTGAATTTGTTCTGGTGTTAATTCTTCAATTGTAGATGTTTGTTGCACTAAGCTATCAACTAAATTTACTAACTTTTGTTGTTCTGTTTCTAATTGACTGCTTAATATGTTTTGTTGATACTGATTATTCGTTGCTTCCGCTTCTGCTAAAGTAGTTTTTAATAAATTTAGATATTCAGTTTGAGTATTTATTTGTTCTTCTATTGTTTGTTCTGATGCTTGTTTTATTTCTTCATATGATGTCATCATGCTTTGTGTTGCTTCTTGTATCTGTTGAGCATTTCCAGAAACGCTAGCTGTACGTAAATTATCATAATCAGATATTGTTTTGCCATATTGACCTATTAACTCTGTTTGCTCACCTATTTGTTGTGCAATACTACTATACAGTATTTCTGCTTCTTTTCTTTCTTTTGCATTTCCTGTTGCCATTTGTTCTGCTGCTTCAGCTAATTTTTGTTTTAATCCTATCAAAGTTTGAGTCGCTTCTGATTGTCCTTTAATTGCTGTCTCATATTCTTCTTGATAAGCATTTAAAACAGCTTCCGCCTTCTTTTTTTCTATCAATTCATCAATATTACTTTTTAAATCTTGATATTGATTAATAATATTTCCATTCAATGTATACTCTGTATCTAATGCTGAATTTAATTGATTTAAAATAACTTGAGCTCTATCTTCATATCCTTGTTTTACTTTTCCGTTTTCATCTGTTATTCTTTTTAATTCTTCAGCTAACCTAGATGTATTTTCTATTTCGGATAAATTTTCAGATAATACTTCATTTCTTGTGTCGCCTAATGCCTTCCAAGACTCGTTTTGACTTTCTACTTCTTCTCTTAATCCTCCTAATGCTGCCTTTTCCTGCGTTACCGCTATATGATGTGCTGTATACATAGCAATTAAACTTCCAATCGCAGTAACCGCTAACCCAACAGGACTTGTTAATCCTCCTATTATACCTGCCAGCCCATTTACAGCAGTAGATGTTGTTGTTACAGTTCCTTTTACAACTCCAACTGCTTGTGTAAATGTTCCTATTGATTTGATTACAGTTCCTGTTGTTGAAGTAAGTTTTCCTATAATTGTTAGTAACGGTCCTATTGCAGTTACCATCAATCCTATATTTACAATACTTTCTACTTGCTCATCAGATAGTTTTGATAACCATTCTGCAAAATCTCCTATTTTATCTACAATTTTTTCGATAGAAGGCATTAGTTTATTTCCTATAGTGATTGCGAAATCTTTTAGTTTATTTATACATATTTTTATCTTACTTTCTAATGTGTCATATCTTTTATTTGCCTCATTTGTTAATGCTGTATTATCTTCCCATGCAGTACTTGCAGTATCTATTGCATCTGTCATCACATCACTAGCATTTGCTAAAGATAGTACTGTATTAGATAATCTAACTTCTGTTAGCCCCATTTCTTCTAAGATTACTATTGCAGATTTTCCATTTCTTTCTGTGTCATTTAATCCACTAATAAAAGCACTTAATGCTTTTACTGCATCTTGTTCAAATGCTTTTTTAAATTCACTAGAACTCATACCTGCAACTTTAGCAAAATCTTTCAAATCATCTGAACCTGTTTCTACGGCTACTTGTATTTGCTTTAATAGTTTAGACATTGCAGAGCCACCTGCTTCTGCCTCTATTCCCACTGAACTCATTGCAGTTGCCAATGCTAAAATTTGAGCTTGACTCAATCCTGCCAACTCTCCTGTTGCTGCTAATCTTGTTGCCATTTCAACTATATCCGCTTCTGTTGTAGCAAAGTTATTACCTAAATCAACTATTGTTGCACCTAACTTGCTATAATCTTGCGCAGACATATTTGTAATATTTGCAAATTTAGCTAAAGCACTGGCTGCTTCTTCTGCAGATAAGTTTGTAGAATTTCCTAAGTCTATCATTACTCTTGTAAATGAAAGTATATCTTCTGTTTTTATTCCTAATTGTCCTGCTGCTTCTGCTACTGCACTTATTTCTGTTGTAGATGTTGGAATCTCTTTTGCCATATCTCTTATGCCTTGTTTTAATTCTGCCATTTGTTGTTCTGTTCCATCTACGGTTTTTTCTACTCCTGTAAATGCACTTTCAAATTCTATTGCACTTTTAGCGCTAGCTACTAGTGCTGTTCCAGTTGCAATAGAAAATGCAGACACCTTTTTGCCTGCATTTTCTACTTTTCCTCCTGCTTTTTCAATTTTTGTTCCAAATTCTTCTATTTCTTTTCCACTAGTATTTAGCTGTTTTTCGATCTCTTCTATTTTATTGCGATAATTTTCTAATTTTATTTCTGCATTAGTTAATTCGTTTCTTTTTTTCTTTATTGCTGTAGTATTTTTATCTTCTGCATTTTCTAAATCAGCTAATTGCATTTTTAGTGTTGCTACTTTATCTTGTTGTATTTCATAAGCATTTGTTAAATACTCTTGTTGTGCTTTTAATTTTTCTGTGCTTTTAGTAGAACTATCCCATTGTGCTTGTGTTAATTTAAATTGATTGTAGTTTTTATTTAATTCTAAATTTATGTCTTGCAAAGTTTTCTTAAAATCTACTGCTCCCTCTTCTGTAAAAATTAGTCCTACTCTTTTTAAATCGTTTGCCATTTTCTCACCTCTTTTTAAGCACAATAAAAGCACCAGAATTTAATCTGATGCTTTTTTATTTTTAGTTAATTTATACATTTTATTTTGCTTGTAATTTTACTGAAAGTCCGCTTCTTATCTCTACTGTGTCGCCATTTTTTAAAGTTAAATTAGAATATTTTGGTATTCCAAACCCATCATTTTTTGCACTCAATATTTCATTAACGCTTGTTGAGCCAGTAACAAAAAAATTACCTATATCGGATTGTGCAATTACATCATATTTCCCTGCTTTTATATCTGTTCCTACTGTATACTTTCCTGCCGTCAAAGTAATATCTTCTCCTTTTTGTTCTTCTGTAGTATTAGTTGCGCTAGATGATGTTGTACTTAAACTTTGTTTTGTATATTCAATAAAATCAATATAAATATCTCCTTGTTCCGTCTCTTGTGTCATGCTTGGAAGTGAATAAACCGTTGTTGATAAAAAATAATCTTGAATATTGTCTTCTGAATTTATTTTTGTACATATAATTGCTTTTGAATAATTGCTTAATATTCCATCTTCACTGGCATAACCTTGTAGTAATATTTCTATTGCTTCTTTCTTATATTTTTTTGTATCATCTGTATAGTTAGGTATCTCTACTATAATAGTATTTCCTCCTGCAGAAGTGTATACAGTTGCTTCCTCATCAATGCTCTGTACTGATAATGCTACTTCATTTATTCCACTCTTTACTATGTTTAACGCCATTATCATAATTGTAGTTATACCTATTACAATTACAACTGCCAATATAATTACCCAAAACCACCATTTTTTGTAAAAGTTTTTTTCTTTTTTCTCCATAATATATCCTCCTTTTATTTTTATAAAAAGAGTATATACCATTATTTTACATTTTTCAACACTTTTAATTATATTCTGTGTTGAAATTCTGTTGTTTCTTTATTTTCTGTTATATTGCTTGAAGGAATACTTTTAATTATAAAATCTAATATTTTGTCTGCATCTTCTAATTTCACAAGTCTCACCGCTTGTCTGTATGTAAGAGGTTTGTCATAATTAGATGCTATTATTGCATATAGCAATTGATTTGTTGCATACATGCTTCTTGTGTATCCATTTTCATCTTTTTTTCCTTGTGCATCTTCTAGTAATTGATCAATTCCACCTTTATAGTCTTCTATATATTCTAACATAAGTGATGTTGCTTCTAAAATTAGTTTTTCTCCATTTTTTAATTGAATTTCCATGTTTTTCTCCTTTATATTTATATTAATTTTATTTTTAAAAGGCTCTAATCTGATTTTAGAGCCTCGTTTTTTCTAGACTGATGGTGCTATTGCAGCAGTTAATCCTGCATCATTTAAAATTGGTGCTTCAAAGAATTTTTCTTCTGTTAGTCCCTCTGGGAAGCTAGCCATTTCACTATTTACTCTAACACTTGTATTTCCTGCTTCGTCAAAAGCATAAGCTGTAATTGTTACTGTATCTGTTTGTTCAGAGAACTCTTCTTCGGAAGTCGTAGCTTCATCTGTATTTTCTGTTAATTGACATTTTGGATACCAAACATATTCTACTGCTCCTCCCACTTTTTTTACAACTTTTCCAAACGCGAAAAATGGTCTTTTCCTTGGTGCTCCACCTAAAATTAATCCATTTTCATGAATTTTATCTCCTCTCATTTTTGCTAGATCTTCTGGATCTAATGCTATAACTTCTACTTCGTTTTCAACGCTTGTGCTTTGATTTACAGTTTCATAATCTTTTCCACTAGCCCTAACTCTTGTTGTTGTAGCATTGTCAGTAGTATTTATTGTTTTTACCACTTCACTTTTAACTGTTGTTTCGTAAGCTTCTGGATCAAATTCTCCTTCTTCTGTCATAGTATTAAATGCATAGTATAATGCTCCAACTGTTTCTTTTATTTTTGGTCTTTTTGTAGTAATTGACATTTATAATCATTCCTTTCTCAAAAATGCCCACTATTACCAAGTTCGTAAACCTAGCTTAGTGAGCATTGATTTATAATATTTTTCTTTATTTTTATTCCACAAAGGATATACATGTGGCTGTTCATTTGTTTTTGTTGTACCGTGTTCAACCATCGGTCCGTAATATTTTCCCCAACCTACTTCAATTTCATTTTTCTTTTCTCTATAAGCAAAACTGTTAACTAAATGTATATATCCTGCTTTTCTTATTTTAGAAATTGGTTTCGGTAGTTTTAATAAGTCATTAACAAATTCTTTTGCTCCCACTAACAAAACATCTGTGGGATTTTCTACATTTTTCATATACCCTTCTATTATGTCTGCTAGATCTTGAAAGCCATCATATCCATAAGTTTTATTAGACATTTTCTAATACCTCTAATGCAAAAAACGAGTGCCATCTTCGTGTTTCTGGATTATATTCATGTTGAATTGAAGGAAATAATCCTAAATCATTTAGCTTATGTTTAAGTTCTAATAATTTGGGACTTCTTGGTATTTCTGCTAAGAAAGATATTTGATACGTAACATTTGTGTTATATTCTTTTCCGCTGGCAGTTAAATCATCCCACAAATAATCCCAGAAATATATTATTTCTGGGTCTTCTATAACTTTGTCATTTGGTGTTCCTTCGTTGTATGGTATTTTTAAGCTATATATTAATTCTACTAATTCAGTTTTTGTCATTTATATCTTCCTCCAATTTTACTCTTGAATATAATTCTAACGTTAAGTCTGTTTGTTTATATCCATCACTATTTGTAAAATGATACGCATTAAAGACTTTATGATATGTGTCTCCGATTTTAGCAACGCATAATGAAGTAATTTCTTTTGTTTGAGGTATTCTGAGTTTATATGTTATATTTTTCTTTCTTTCTTCTGCTTCAAATTTTAATCTGTCTGTAATTGATAATTCTTCAAACCATATATCCTTTCCAGTATTTTTTAAATACTCTATTGGATATGTATCGTCAGTTTGTTTAATTTCAAAAAGTCTAAAAAAACCGTCATTGTATGTCGGAAGGTTTGTAATATTCTGCTTGTAAGTTAGCATATTCACCTACATATAATTGTTTAAATTCGGCTAATCTTCCAAATCTACAATATAAAACATAGTTTTTTAATAGACTTCTTGCTTTTAAATCAGCTTCATAATCAATTTCAGTTCCTGAACTCTTATTAATGTCATATTCGGCCTCTTTTATATAACTTTGTAATACCTCATCTTTTTCAAAAGGAGTAATGTGTTGTTCTCCTCTGATTTCTTCTATTAAAGTTTTAATTTGTGTATCTTTCATAATACACCTCTATTCTTTATCTTCTTTTTCAACTTTTACGGCTTCAATAAGCACTTCTCCGATTTTGTTTTTCTTTGAAGATAATTCGTTTATTCTTTTTTTAGTTGGTTTTAATCCTTCACGAGGATATATATCACCTTTTTTGTATAACTGCTCATTATCTTCCAAATCTTTGAAAGCCTTATAAACAACTACATATTTTTCTTCCATATTTTTCTACCTCCTATAAAATTTATTTAGGAGCTTATTTCTAAGCTCCTGGTGTTGTTTCTGTTTGTACTGTTCCATCTACAGTTGTTGTTACTGTTCCTACAACTCTAACTGGTGCAACATATTCTTCTAGCTTTGTTACATCGAATACAAATGCAACATTGTCATCTACTGCTCTACCATTTGCATATCCTTTTCCAATTACTAAATCAGCATCATCTAATGCTTTTGTTTGGTCATATTCTTTAATTCCAAAATTAGATAATCCCATAGTATATTTATTAGGAATTACTAATGCAGCTTTACCTTGTGGGTTATTTGCAGAAGGTTTTACTGTTAAGTTTTTGTATGAACTTATTAATCTGCCTTCACTATCATAAATAGCTGGCGCAACATAATCTGCTTCATCATTTGGATTGCAGTATAAAACTAATTTATCAAATGTTCTTGTTCCATTTTTAGATAAGTATTTTTTCGCTGCTGCTAATCCTTTTGGTGTAAAGTTTGTTAATGTTGTATTAACAGTTTTATCTTTATTTGTTCCATCTTCATTTGTAGATTCAATTTGTTTATAGATACCGATTGGCTCATTTTTTCCTTTTCCTTGTAAGTATCCATATTCTAAACCATCGTTTAAAGCTTCTTGTAAAATGGCTGTAAAATATCTATCTACAAAAGGTAATGCTAAATCACTTATTGCTTTTGGAATTACCAAATAAACTGATAATTTATTTACTTCCATGTCTAAACTTTCAATTGTTGCACTTAGTTCACCTGTTATAGCAGCTGTTAAAGCTCCCCATGCGTAAGTTCCAGTTTTTTCAGCAGAAATCCATCTTCTTACATCAGCTGGTGCAAAGTTTACATCGGATAAGATTCCACTTTCTTTTTTTACATTTTCCATTGTTATATCAATAATTGAATTTGGCAAAATATCAATCTGATCAGCTGTTATCGCTTGTTTTATATCTTTAAATTTTTCATAAAAATCTTTCTCTTCTTTTGATAAAACTCTTAAATTTAGAGATTTTGCATAATCCTTATCACTTTCTGCTCTCGCTGCTTGTTCTTTAATCTCTGCAATTAATTCTTCGTTTTGAACTGATGCTATTTTATCTATTGCATCTAAAACTGCTTGTGACTTGTCATCACTTTCTTGAAGAATTTTTAAAGCCTCTTCTTGTGCTTGTTTCATTTTTGTTTCATTAATTTTCATATTCTTTTACCTTCCTTTTCTTATTTTTTTGTATTAAAAAAAGATGCCCAAGCATCTTCTTTAATCGGTTTTAAATTGTTTTTTTGAATATCTTTATTTGTTGTCTTTTGTTCTAATTCTTCTTTAAGTTTTTTAATTTCTTTGTCTTTCTCTTTAAGTTTTAATACTAAATTAAATAAATAATTTGCTTCTAATGCTTGTTGTGCATCATCTTTTTTTACTTGTGTAGTAGAAAATCCCATATCAAAAGCTTCTTGTGATGTAATCCATTTTTCTCTATCCATCATTTTCTTTATTTCTCGTTCAGGAAGTCCTGTTTTTGCAACGTATATATTGACAGATGGTTGTGTTATCTTTTCTAAATCTTCTGCCATTTTTTTCATTGCATTAGAGTCTCCTTCCACTGAACTCCAAGCATTATGTATCATTAATAAGCCATTTTCGGGTACTATTCTTTCTTTACCTGCCATAAATATTACAGATGCTGCGCTACATGCAAAACCATCTACTATGGTTCTTAGATTTCCTTTAAAATCTGATAATAGACTATATATTGCTAGTCCTTCTGATACAGAACCACCATAAGAATTAATTCTAACTGTTAGATTCGGAGTATCTACATTTTCTAGTGCTTCTTTGAATGAAAATGCATCAACCCTTGTTTCATCATCACCAAACCATCTATCAATAAGATCCTGCTTTCTTATGTCTCCATATATGTAAAGATTTGTGTTTTGTTCGTCAGTCTTTTCAAATTGTAAATATTTATTCTTCACCTTCTGCACCCCCCTTCACATTTGCATAATTTTTAGTTATATAATGTTCATTCGCCCAATCTTCTTCGATTGTCGGTAACCCTAAGAACTTACATAATTGGTTGTAGCTAAATCCGTTTGAAATCAACTTGTCCCAACCACTTGCTTTATCTATTAAATCTTTATGATTAATATTTAATTTATTAAATTTAACGTACTCGCCTTTTAAAAAATCGTTTTTCCCTACAAGTGATGTATTAAAACCATCTTCTAAAAGTTTAAAATAAAGATCTACTGCCATTGTAATAAAATCATTTGTACCAGTTGATTTTTCTGTTTTTGATCCGTAAAAAACATCTAATGGTATATTCCAATTTTGAGCAACTGTATCGCTTATTTTTTTAAATACATTCTCAAAATCCGTTAGATTTTTACTATTATTTTGATTTAAATTTTCTAAGTCAAAAAATTCTGATAATAGTACTATTGCTTCTTCATCACTCATTAAGCCTTCTGTTATTTTTTCTTTATAATCTTCTCTGCTTATTGGTTTTTTAGTCTCTGCATCTATTAATGTTGGCTGTTGTCCAGGAGATTTTAGTCTCCACTTCGCAGTATTTGCTCTTATAAAACTTTTTTGACTTGCTTTCAACAATTTAGCTGTGTTTGCTTTAAAATTTTCACTTGCTGTCTTCAAATTACTATTTTTCAGAGAATAATAAATTGTATTTTCTGAATTATATGTTTTTCTTACGTTTATTGAATTTCCTTCATCATCTTCCACTGTGATATTTGAAAATGTTTTTCCCATAAAAATCATTCCATCAGTATTGTATGAATCTGCTACATATAAAAGATTTCTTTTAGGTAATTGATTTATCAAAATTAGAGCTGTTTTGTCCGTAAGTAATTTTGTAACTAACTTATATATAAATTTTGTTCCTGTTTCAATATAGTTTGGTTGTACATTTAGTGTCCAATATAAATCTCCCTTATTCTCTTGTATTTTTTTGTCTTTCATTTCAAAGGTTTGTATTTCACATTTTGCAATAGTTCTAGCAATTAAGTCTATTGCATGAGCTTCCGCTAATGTGTATATGTAATTTTCTGTATTCCCTTTTCCAAAAATGACATCGAATATACTTATATATTCTCCGTTCGAATTTTTAAATATTTTATCTAGTATCATTTTTTCCTCCTAAACGTATATGAATTGTTCATCAAGTAGTTCGCTCCCTGACATGGCCATAACAAATGCCATAAAAGGATCATTTTTTCGTAATTTTGGTTCTATTTTTTCATATACTTTGTTACCATCTTTCCTATTTTTAGTACATGTATTATTTATTGCCCATCTCATCATTGCACTATCTCCAATATTTATATTTCCTTTTATAAACTCTATTTCGATTTTAGGTGCTATTATAGATTCAACAGAAGGAAGATTTCTGACCATTCTAATTAATCCATTTGGATTCTTTGTTGTTTCTATGTCTGTTATTCCTTTATCTGCAAATGCCTTTTTTATCAGTTTGAATCTATACATATCCATTATTATTTTTTTAACATTGTATTTTTGCATCTGTTGTATGCACCAATCAACTACATCATTTTCATCTATACTTTCTTCATTTGTAATATAAAAATCATCAAATCCCTTTTGACCAGCTCTGTCAAATGGAAATTTGATGTTTTTATAAAATTTATTTTGCTTACATATCCAAGTTTTTTGTCTCCAAATATATTCTCCATTAACTTTGAATAATAATCCCGCAGATGTAAAATCATTTAATGATGCTAAGTCAATTCCAATAATTGCCGAATTATTTTCAAGATTGGGAAATATTCTTTCTATTCTTTTCTTTATATCTAAATAAGATGCTCTTAGTATGTTTTCCCAATCTGTTACTATTTGTTCTTGATTTTGCTTTGGTAAATTCATTCTTTTTGTCATAAATTCTGCGACATTTGATGGCATTTTTTTCATTTCTAGATAGTCCATTTTCATTTCATGTTGTAAAGTAGGTAAAAATGGTAAGCTAGGATTTGCTTTTTCCCACATTTCAAAATTGTCTACCTCTTCTTCCTTGTCTAACTTGCAAATAAATGGTAAATAACGCAATTCATTGCTTTCTCCGTTTAAGACTCCTTCACAAACATCTAATAAATTATCAAGTGGTCCTTCTCTTACATCTCCATTTGTAGTAATAATGAAAATCCTAAAATGTTTAACTTTTCCTGCTCCACTTTTGAATACTTTTATTTGTTTATCATCTTCATATGCATGATATTCATTAAATACTAATGCTCCATCTTTTTTTCCGTCTTTTGTTTTTGCATTTGAAGTATTGTATTTCAATTTTGATTTTGTTTTTTTGTTGATACATTCTTCTTTATTCCAATAAAAATGTTTCTTCATTTTTATTTTGTTGTCTTCTAACATATTGTAAACAACATCGTATGTATCTCTTGATTGTTCTTCTGATGTTGCAATTATATCTATATTATAATTTTTAATTCCATAATATTCGGATTGCAAAAAACTAAGTAAAGGTGCTATCATTCCATCTTTTCCGTTTCCTCTTCCCATCATGATAAAAATAGTTCTGAAAACTGGAAAATCATTTTCATACATAAAAACGAATGCATAAATAAATTTTTGGTAAGGAAATAGTTTATAAAAATACATTTCGCAATATTTTATACAATTTTTATATGTTTCTTCATCAAAAAAAATATCGTCTCTTTCTAATGTAGGTTTTACGATATTTTCCATTAACAAAATTCTTTCTTTATTAAACTTTATCTTATTTTTTTCATAATATTCTATGTATTCATTAATCTCCTTGCAGTAAATCATCTCCTTCACCATCTTCCTATGGTGCTTTTAAGTCTAAATCTTGTAGAATTTTAAGCATCTGTCCATTTGTTTTTTGTAATCTTTCAACACTTTCATTTGGTTTATATGTTGAAAATCCATTTCCTCCTGTATTTTTATATCTGATACCATTTATATCAATGTCATGTTTTAATCTTTCTTTAAGTTCAAAAAAATATAAATAGTCTTCAATCATATCATCAAATTGTTTTCCGAACTTATTTTGTGCTATTAATTGATTTTGTAAATCTTCTTTAATCGCTTCTTTCTTTTCTGCAATTTTTTCTTCTATTTGTTTAACTTCTTCTATTTTTCCTATTTTTTCTTCCAATTTTTTTACCATTTCTTCAAGCTCTTTTTCCTTTTTACTTGTAGTCTTTGACGTCTTTTTCTTGGTCGGCATTCCTATACCCCCTTATCGCGCGAGAAAATTAAAATTGTTGTTTAGTTTTTGCCCCACACCCGCTCCCATTAACACGTCTGTTCGTTCAGATTTTAGAGGGGGGCTTTCGCTTCTAACTGTTCTACTTTTCATTTATATAATTCTTAGCATACTTTTTGTTTGATGTATGATTACAATAATGATAGTTTGTGCAACTTTTTTTGTCACACTCATCATTGTTATCTTTATCACATTCATACATTGTATCTATTCTTCCACTTTCATATTCGAATACCTGTGCTTTATATATAGCTTTTAATTTGTCTTTTGGTTTGTCTTTATATTTATACATTATTGTTGTAGCTAATAATTTTCCAGACGCATACATATTAGTTGTTTCTATTTCTTCTATGTCTTCATCTATAATCTCTGTTTCTTTTGGTTCTGCTACTTTTAATTCCATTGTTTCACTTTCAATTGTTTGCTTCTCTTGTAATTCTTTTATTGTCTTTTCTTGTTCTTGTATTTTATTTCTATATTGGCGAATCTCATCATCTAAGAACTCAATTATCTCTTTATCACTCATGTTATAATTATGTTCAAACCTCGTTACTCTGTCTCTTGTTTTTTGATATCTGTTCTTTAATATTGTTTTTCCATTTATCAATATATCATCTGCTATTTGCTTCATTTCCATTCACATTTCCTCCTCAATACTTAGACATAATAATCCATCTATTACTTCTATCTTGTACATATGTTCTAAATGTTTTATTTGTTTTCCGCTTCTGGAATGTATTATCAAATAGTCCTAACTTTTCTAAAATCATATTGCATTCTTTTTGTGGTATGTTTCCTAATAGCATAATAGTTTGCTGCATTACTTGCAATACTTTAATTGTATGACTTAATTGTCCTGTCAGAGTTAATGTATCTCTTGTTAAACAATTCATAAATAACTTCATGGCTACTATTATATCTTCATTGTCTAACAAATAACTTGCTACTATTCCATTATAAAATTCTATTGTGCCTGCTCTTTCGCTATCTTGTTCTATTTCTTCTTTTATCTTTGCAGGTATATTGTTATAGTTATATGCTCGTATTAAGTGTTTTAATTTCAATTACCATCTCTCCTCTGTTAACGGTTTCTTTTTCTTTCTCCATGTCCATCTATGTCTATCTTCTATTATTTCGTGTGCTTCAAAACTAAGACTTATACAATTATCTGGATTCAATGCTAGATCAGGTCTTTGTTTTATTGGGACTATATGATGAACTGTATCTGCATTTATCATCTTTATCTTATCTGGAAAATGTTTTCCATCATTCCAGTTTCCTAAAAAAAACTGACATTTTCCTTTATCTCTATTTAGAACTTTTTCTCTTATGATATCCCATTCGGTTGAATGATAAAACTTATCTGTATTTCCTTTTGCTATTTCTTCAACCCAATTGTATTTCTTTCTTCTTTTCCTTCTTTTTTTCATGTATCATTCTCTTTTCTGTCTATACAAATTTTAAAGTAAATACACTTTCTGCATTCTTGTTCTTTACACTTTTGTCTTGTTTTCTTTTTATATGCTTCTTTTATTTTATATTCTCTTATTATTTCATCTGCTATTCTGCTCATCTCTATCACACCTTGTTTCTCCATCTTTTGTTACATATATACCATTGCAGTTTTGAATATCACAATATTTACATCTTTCTTCTACATGTTCTTTTATCATCTCTTGAACAGTCATAAGTATCTCCTTATTCAAAAATTTCATCTATTCTTTGTCTTATTATTTTAATTATTTGTTCTATTTTAAAAAGGCTTTCAAGACTTGAAGAAACAGAAATAGAATAAATCATTTTATCGTTTTTGAACTTTTTTCTTTCTTCATTGTAGTTTATATAAATTTCTATTCTTCCTTCTTGAATTATAAAATACTTATATAAATCATAGATACGTAAATCTTCTAATATAACTTTTCCTATTTTTTAGCATAATACCTATCTAATATTTTATCTAACATATTTACCTCTTTTCTTATAAACACTATGCAAGATATAAGCATTACGGGTTAGTTCATAATACTCTTACCACACCTAACCAAAGTCCAAGCCTCGTGGTATGAAATATCTTGCATACTATCTATAATAGAACTTGCTGGGAAAGTTCTAAGAATTATTTATATTAATGAAAGGAGGATGCGTATACATCATATATATTAACAATACCTAGCATGTGTTAATAGCATAATAAAAGAGCCTATCTTTAAAGATAAGCTCAATTTATATAAAATGTATATATAATTATATACAGTGTATGTTAACGACTTAATTTATATAATGCGTATTGGTTTAAAGATACGCCTTCTTGTTCTGCTTCTACTGATAATTTGTAATGTAATGATTTTGGTATTCTAACGACAAATTTTCCGCTAAAATCATCATAGCCTACTGGCAATGGTACTTCAAAACCTCCTTCTAGTTTTGTTTCAATCCATCCTTCCATTGCTTCTCTTAAATTTTCGTATGCTTCTTCAAATGTTTCCCCTGTACTTTGGCAACCATCTAACTCTAAAACACGGGCATAAAAATAAAACCCACTCTCATCATTAACTGGCTGAATTATATAGTTGTATGGCAATTCCATGTACTCTTTAACATTTTTCATAAAGGTCCCTCCTTACTTCCTTTATTTTAAGTGTACTCAAAGAATAGACTTTTTATTCGCCTATTCTTCTAAGTACATCTTTAACATACACTGCCTTTAATGGATTTTCTTCTTTTATTGTTATTACATCGCCTTGCTTATTTATGAACTGTCTATGTGACGTTCCGTTTCTTTGGTTTCATTTCATATCCGTTGTACTCTAAAACTTTTGCCAATTCTTGAAACCTAATTCCATTTGGCTGTTTTTTCATCTTAAGTACCAATTTGTCTATCTGAGACATTTTCATTCCCCCTCTGCGTCTGATAATAACTAATCATTTCCTCTGCCTTCTGTAAGCAAATGTCTCCTTGCACTTTAATGATACTATATTTGATACTATTTGTCAACACCTTTATGAAAATTTATAAACTTTTTTATAAACAAAAAAGAACAAACATTAAAATAACGTCTGCTCTTTTTGATTTCATATTTGTAGCAATACTCTTTTGTAGTTTTGGGCATGTCCATTTCTGAACAACTACTTTATTACTTACTAACATTTTATCACTTTAAATCGTCACATTTGTCACATTTATTATTTTTTTCTAAAAATCTTTTTAATTTCATTTTTGCTTTGCTTTCAGAATTGTAATTCATCTTAAACATTATTTGTAACCACGTTTTATTGTCATTATATCTAAGTCTTATTATTTTTCTTATATCTGCATCTTTGACATAGTTTAGTTCATATTCTAGTTGAACTCTTAATTTTTCTAGTTTATATTTCTTGCTTTTAATTAGTTTTCTATATTTATGTTTTAGATGTCTGTTTTTAGGTACTTCTACTCCTTCTATGACACAATTATGGCTTATATAAGGATAATTTCTACTGCTTCCTTGTACACTATCCTTTACTACCGTACATTCTTTATTTTCTATTTTGCTTAATCGTTCTTGTAGATTTTCTAGTTCTTCGGCAGTATTTTCTATCTTGTCCAAAAACTCTTTTGTCATAAGTACCTCCTTATTCTTTATTTTTTAATATTATTCCTCTATTTTTTTCTGTTTTTATCTTGTGTAAAATATTTCTTTCTTTTGATTTTAATCTACTGTCTAGCATAACTGCTTCGTATGTAACTTCTTTCTTGTATTCATTTATTATTTTTTCCGCTTTTTCTTTACAATTTTTACAATAGTCAAATGATTCTTTGTATAGTATAATTGTATCCAAATGAAGTACTGTTTTACCACATATATCACATTTATTAATTATCATATGTATCACTTACTTTCTTCTTGATATTGTTCTTAAATTTTTGCATATTTCTTTTATAGTTTCTGTTAATACATTATCTCTTTGAAACATACACTTTGACATAGCTATTATTGTTTCTTTTAATTCTTTATTTTCTTTTTCTAGTTCATCAATCTTTTTGTCTTTTTCAAGTTTTTTTAATTCTTCCGTCTTACTTTTCCTCTCTTTCTTTGAAATTATATTCTTTAAATTTGTTATCGCAAAATTGTATGCTCTCTCTACTGATTTCTGCAACATGTCCATTTTCAAATTCTACTAAACCTTTAACATATTCATCTTTGTATATTACATCATGTTTTATTATCCATCTATGAAACAGTCCTTTTTGACCATATGCAAAACATGGTCTATATTCGTTTGTAGATACAACTATATCTAAACAACTTGCCATATTATTCACACTCTCTTTCTTTGTTTATTTTGTTTACTGCTCTTACTAGTTCATTTATTTTTTTATAAAATTTTATAGTATAGTATGTCCAGTCATCATTTATTAACTCATTTGGTATCTCTTCTATTTCTTTCTTTTCTTCTATTACTTCTACTTCATTGTTTAAAATACCTTCTACTATGTAATAGTTTCCTAAACAACCCCCATGTTCAATACTCACTATTTCATCTTCTTTTTTGTTGTATTTATATGTATCATTATCATATTTGAACTTGAATCCATCTTCTAATTCTCCATTTGCCTTTTTGTTTAAAATATCTATTACTTTCATTTTTCTACCTTCTTTCTCTTAAATATTTATATATAACTTGCTCCACTTTTCTTAAAGCTTCATAATTTGTTATCATTTTTCCGTCATGTCTATGTCTTACACTTGATCTTATTATTTTTACTTGCATGTTATATTCTCTTTTATATATTTTACTTAATTTGTCTTTACTTAGTCCTTGTTGCCATTTAATTAATATTTCGTTATCTGTCATTACTAACACCTCGATGTTAGTATTAGCTGTTCAAAACTGTTTAATACTGTTCAGTTTGCTCTATTTTTCCTTTTGAATGTTTTCCGTTATTTTTATTGAATTTTTCTAACTCGTCTGCTATTCTGCTCATAGCTATTGCTAATTTATCTATTTCCGGAATATTTATTGTAATTCTTCCACCTTGATAAAGCCAATTTTCAGCCATTATTTTTCTCCTTCTTTCTTTTAATAATCTAATCCATATTTGCATTCGTTGCACATATTATTTAATGCTCTATTTTCGCTATTTAGCTCTACTCCACAATTGCAGCAATATTTCTTTTCTCCTTCTATGATATTTAATATTTCTCTTGTATAAGGTTTAACTGAATATTTTTTAGCTCCTATTATTCCATATTCGTTACTTATATATTCTTCTATGCAATAATCATTTTCTATATCTTCTTTTAATTTATCTGTTACTTTATCTAATATAGTTTCTTTTTGCTCTAATTTATTTTGTTGTTTATTTATAATGTATTGTGCTATTACTAAATCTTTTTCTTTGATAAACTGATTTTTAATTTTATCTACTATTTCATTAAAATTATTATCTATTTTTAACATTTCTTCTTCTGTTAATAATGGCATACTTATTTTTATAGCTCTATTATCTTCTTCTATTTCTTCTTTATTCATTGGTTATTCCTCCAAAGACTCAGAATTGTCTAGCATAAATTGTTTTACTGTTTGTCCTGTATATTTATAAGCTCTATCGTCAATATATAACTGTGCTGGCAATTTTCTATTTGTTACTCCTATAAATTTTTTATCTTTCCAAAACGTTTCATCGTCTTTTATTTTTATAGCATCTGCCCAAAATCCTTTTTGATTCCACCATGCTATTATTTGTTCAGGTTTTCTCGTAGAGCATATAAATACTGGTATATCTAATTTTTGCAGCAGTAACATTAAATCTAATGCTTCTGAATTAGCTTCATCATATATACTTCCGTCTTGCCACCCTTTCGAATATTTGTGTATTACTCCGTCAAAATCAAAGCATACTGCGTGTCCTTCTTTTAATTTTAAATCCATTTTTTTAACTTCTATATTACTCATCTTTATTCTCCTTCCTCTACAATTCTGGATTGTCAAAATGGTGTTTCATTGTTATGATACTTGTATGAATATATTGAACATCATCTATTCCAATTTCTAAAAAGCATTTGTATAATTCTTGATAATGATAATCACTTGGAATACAATTTTTCATGTTTTCAAAATGATAACTTTCTGTATCTAGCAACTTTTCAAAAAAATATTTTTCTAATTTCTCATTTATGCTATTTCTTTTAAAAGCTACCTCGTTTAATTCTTTAACACAATTTGCTTTATTCATACTATCTTCAATTAATTCTTTATATTCTCTTGTTGTTATTACTGTATATCCTATATTGCCTTCCATACTTTTCCCTCCTCCTAATTTCTCTCATCTTTCTTCCTCTACTTTCTCTTCAAGATATTTTTCAAAATGTTTTTCAAAATCTTCTTGTCTTATTAATTCGGCTATAACATAATCTTTATCTGCAGTTAATATCATTTGCAGAACTACTACATTTTTATACTGCCTTATATTATAACTATATTTATCTATATCTTCATATTCTTTAAAAAGAACTACAGCTTTGTTGCTATTTAAATATAAATATTCAAACCAACTTTCTTTATATGTTTTATATATTCCTCCACTACAAGCATTTATTTTTATATTTGTATCTCCTGCATTATATGTATTTAACATTCTTCCTTCCTTTCTACTGTATAACAGTTTTGTTTATATTGTTCTTTTGTTAGTATTGTCTTTATATCTTTTTTAAATAATAGAAGTCCATTAAGATTGTGCACCCATTTGTATCCGTCTTCTGTATTACCTATTTCGTAAATGTAACCATTATTTACTATATCTCCTACTTCGATTAAATCTATTAGATTTTTAGAGTGTTTTGCTATATTCTCTATCTTAAAAGCAAAAGGTAATTCAAAGTTCATTTTTACATATATTGTATCTTGATTGATTCTTATTACTTCTCCTATTCCCAAAGCAATTAGTCTAAAATCATTGTCTATTCTTACATATTCTCCTATTTCAATCATTTTTCACTTTCCTCCTACTTATTGTAGTAAGTCATATATTGTTCTATAAATTCTTCTAATTTGTTGCTGTATAATCCATCTCGTTTTAGTTCT
Source organism: uncultured Clostridia bacterium (assembly GCA_944388765.1). Classification (GTDB taxonomy): domain Bacteria; phylum Bacillota; class Clostridia; order TANB77; family CAG-508; genus CAG-269. The sequence goes on along the minus strand of CALXKA010000015.1, from coordinate 9,216 downwards.
CTTTTAAAATTATCTATGTCTTTTATGCTGTTATTTTGTTTTTCTTCTAATACATCATAAAGTCTATTTAATTCATCTCGTGCATATTCTAAATCTAATCCTACATCGCATAAATGATCTTCTACTTGATTTATTTTCTTTTTTATATCTTCTTCCATAATTCCTCCTTTTCTACCAAATTAGGATTTAGTTCACTGTCCCTTATCTTAGAAGGCTAATGCTCATTTTTTACTTTCCTTTCAAAATATTGTTTTACTTCTTCTTTATTTAAATATCTCATACTAAACTTTGTTTTTGGTTTAATATCAAAACTTTCTATTTTCATAGTTGGTTCTGAAATCTTTATTTGTTCTGCCATTAAATTTATCTGCTTATCTTTATTTTCAATTTCTTTTTGTGCCACATAATCAAAACTCTTTTTTATGTATTCTAATCTTTCTATTTCTTTATCTTTTTCTTTTAGCATATTTAAGACTGTTTCTATACAATCTATTTCTTCTTGATTAATAGTTTGTTTATTTCCTTTTAGAAAGTCTTTATTAACTCTAACAATACTTTTACATCTTTCTATTGCTTCTTGTTCTTTTGTCACCTAAATCACTTCCTCTATTCTATTTAATAATTTTATCCACAATTTCCTGTCACAATTCATACCATAGCTATCTGCGTTTTCTATATCTTTTCTTATTACATCTAAACATCTGTCAGATAATTCATCGTTTTCTATCTCTTCTAAAATATAATTAACTGTTAGTTCTACTATATATGTCATTCTTCCTAATGCATATCTTACTGCACTTATTACTATGTGTTCATAATCTGTCATTTAATCACCTTCTTTTAATTTTCTTCCCATATTGGGAACTTATTAATTATATTGTTCGTTGTTATAATTGGCTTTTCTTTAAGCCATTTTCTAAATTCTTTTTCGCAACTTTTACATAAGTCAAAATCATGTTTGTAATTTCCATCTCTTTGTCCTTTACTGCAATAGTGCATTATTCCAACAAAACCTTTTTGACCAATAAATGGTATTTCTTCTCCACATTTGTCGCAAATATATTTTGAATGCCATTTTCCTTTTCCTGTATTCATTTATTTACCTCCTGTGTAATATTACATATTACATTTTCTTTTACTTAATCACCCATTCCAACGTTTGTATTATCCATATATGTATTTTATCCTCTGGTGTCTTTTCTCCCATTTTGTTTTTAATTGCTTCTTTATGTCTTTTTATTTCTTCTCTTATTTCTTTTTCTGTTTTCATATTATTTATCCTCCAATAACTCTTCCAATTTTCCTTCTAACCAACCTATCATTTGTAAGCAATCAACTTTCCCTCTGTCATCACTCCTTTTGTATATATCTATACTTTTGTCTATTTTTATGTATTCTTGGTTTAGTTCTTTTAATATATCTTTTACTTTTTGTTTTGGTATCCAACCTCTGTCATATGCACTCATTATTTGTTTTCTTTGTGTTCTGTTTTCTTCTTCTAATTCTTTTATTCTCTTGTCTTTTTCGTTTATTTGCTGTTGCATTACTGCAAATCTTGTAGCATATACACTATCTTCTCTATATTTTGGCATTTCGTATTTTCTTTTAATCATACATATAATGCTTCCGTAGTCTGCACAGCTTGGACAAGTTTGATTGTTTAAACACTTATAACATTCTTCTCTTAATTCACTCATCTAAAACACTCCTTTTTTGTTCTAGTTCTAATTGATGACTTTTCTCTTTCTCGCTATCTAACTCTATTTGTAAAGCTATTATTTTATTTTCTTGATCTTCTATTAATTCATTCCTGTAAGTTATATTTACTAGTAAAAACATTATTAGCAAATATGATATTATTAGTGCTATTGTTAATGATTTTTCGTATTTTTGCATTGTTTTCTCCTTTCTCTCTTTTATTTTTCTATAAGTTGTTTGAATGTTACTCCTACTTTAAGCATTGCTTCTGTAATTCTTTTAATATCCGCTTCTAATGAAATCTCTATTCCTTTTCTTGCTTCTATTCTCTCTATCTGATTTGCTTGTAAATATGTTACTTGTTTACAGTCTGTTCTGTTGCAAGTTAGAAATTTTACACAATTGTTACATTTGCTCATTCTTCTCTCCTATTTTTCTATCTTTTAAAATTCTTGGTTCGTATTGTCTATTGCTCTGTCTTTTTTGTAATTTATATAGATCTTTAATTAGTGTTTTTATTTCGTTTACTATAAATTTGTTGTTGTATTTGTCTGTAAAACTTTTTATTGTTTTTACTCTTTCTATGTCGTTCTTTATTACTCTTCTTTCTTTTCTGACTTTCTTTAAATCTATTGCTACTTTTGTTATTTCTACTGCATTTAAATTATTTAATTCTAATTCATGTAATAAATCTTGTTGTTCTGCTTCTTTGTCTGATAATTCTTGTAATAAATTACTATGCTCTATATCTATTCCTTCAAAGAAGTTCTTCATTGCCTTTAATATTTCTTCTGCTGTTAATTCCATCTTTATCACTCATTTCTTCTTGTAAATTGTTACTTTCTTCTTAGTTAAACTATCTTCTTTTGTTCCGCATTCTTCAACTAATTCATATTCTTTAACTAGTTCTGTTATCCTTGGTCTTACATGGTTCATATCAAAATAAGAAGAATAATTTTTTCTATTCATTTCTAGTTCTATTTCTCTTGCTGTCATCTTCTTGTTTCCTAGAATTTCTAATATTTGAATGTATTTTGTTTTTCTTGATGGTTTTATATCTTCAAAACTTAATTGCTTTGTTTCTATCATTTTTAGCACCTCACTAATGTGTTTTTATATCTTGTGTATATACTGCTTGTCCTTTTATAATTTTTATTAATATCTGACATCTTTCTATATTATTTGCTTTTCTTATATCATCTTCGTTTATTACTTTTTTCATATTCTTTTACCTTTCCAAATTCACAAATTCACTCAATATTTTGTTGAATTTTAATTTTAACTTTCCTGTGTTTCCTGCTCTTTGCTTTTGTAAATCTACTGTCACTCTGTTATCTTCTACATCTTCCTGATATAGAAAAATTACATTATCTGCATCTTGTTCAATTGAACCACTTTCTCTGATGTCTGCTAATGTCGGCTCATTTTTTACTGCATTTCTATTTAACTGACAAAGTGCTATAATTGGTATTTCTAGTTCTAAACTTAATAATTTTAATGTTCTTGAAATGTCTGCTACTTCTTGCTCTCTACTTTTAAAATTTCCTAAATTTCTAACTAGTTGTAAGTAATCTATAATTAATAAATCTAATTTTTCTTTGTTTTTTAGTTTTCTTGCTTCTATTTCTATTTGTTGTATAGAACTTAATTTTGTGTATAGTAGTAAAGGTAAGTCACTTATTTCTCCACTTTTAATATAAATTCTATCTAGCTCTTCACTTGTTAAATATCCGTTTCTTATTTTTCTAGAATTTACTCTTGCTTTTTTTGCTAAGATTTTTTGTATTATTTGTTCTTCTGACATTTCTAAACTTACAAACATTACACTTTTTTTATAACCTGCTATTCTCTCTGCTATTTGAAGTGCAAATGTTGTTTTTCCTACTCCTGGTCTTGCTCCTATTATTGTTAATTCTCCTTTATGTAGTCCGTCCGTTAATGCATCTAAATCAAAGAACCCTGTGTAATATGACAAATCGTCTTTTTTATTTATATTTTTTTCAATTAAATCTGTTGTTCTTGCTATTAAGCTTACAAAATTCTCTTGCTTTTCTGTTTGCATTTCTATTTTTTGTAGTTTAGATATTGCTTTTTCTATTAGTAAATCAATGTTTTCTGTTTCTTTTGCTTCTTTTGTTATTTCTTTTGCTAATAAAAATGTTTCTCTTTTTTTAGTAAGTTCTTTTAATTTTTCGTATATGTTTTCTGCTGTACTTCCAATTGTGTAAGTATCTAAATTTGATAAATATTCAAGTATGTTTTTCTCATCTTTAATCTGTTCTGATATGCTTAATATGCTTATTTTTTGTTTTGATATTTTTAATTTGTTTATTGCATTTATTATTTTTTTATTTATTGTGTTTATAAAATCATTTTCGCTTAATTCAAATTCTGCCTTTTCAAAAATCATGAAATACAACATTGCTTTTTCTACTTCTTCGTTATACATATTTTTTTCCTCCGTTGTTTCATTTTTTCTTTGTATTCTTCATCTGTTATTCTTATTTCTTTATATATTTCTTTCGTTTCTTCTTTTTCTTGCTCTGTATAATCTAATATTGCTTTATTAAAAAATGTGTCTCCGTGCTTTATGTACTGCTCTTCTGTTCTATTCTTTTTACATTCTGCTTTATACTTTTTTACTGCGTTTTCTATTTGTTCATTAGTTAGCTTTTTAGTAATACCAGCTATTTTTCTACCTTTTATCCACTGCTTATAAAATTCAAATGCTTTTGCTTTCCCTTTCTTATGTGGATATTCTTTCCAAATTTTTTCAAAATTGTCCTGCAAAATATTTTTTTGCAGTATATATATATTATTATTTGTATTATTAATTGTATTATTATCTAGGCAGTTTTCTGCACCACCTTTGGAATTATTCTGCACTACCCCTGGTGCATTTTCCTGCACTACCCTAGTGCATTTTTCTTCACTACTTTCATATATTACTTTTTTTGGATACGGTGGTCTTTTTATTTTCAACACTCTTTTTTCTATTTCTTTGCTATTTTGTTTATATATTATTTTAGAATCTATAAATCCTTTATCTATTAAACCTTTTATTAGTTCTTTTATCCTTCTTTCTTTTAGTCTCATAAAATCCATAAAGTGCTTGTTGCTAGCAAAACAACCATCTTCATTATCTAAACTATCTATTTCTGTTAATATTACTTTTTCTTGCAATGATAATTCTTTGTTTAACCAAATTTCAGCCGGTATCCATACACCTTTAAAAGCTCTTTCCATAGTTTCTCTCCTTTTTTGTAAAATAATAAGCTAGATTTTTTATGTCTAGCCTTAGTTGTTTATATATAATATTTTCCAAAAACTTCTAAAAATTTTTCTTTTGAATATAACTTATAAAATTTTTCTTTTGCTTCTTCTCTTATTCTTTTTTTCAGTTGAATATCTATTTTCCAGAGTTCGTGACATTTTCTACAAATCGGTATCACTAATCCCCACTTCATGCAATTTTGTCGATTAGATCCTTCAAAAATTTCATGTAAATCATCTTTTTTGGCTTTATTGCAAACATAGCAAACTTGCACATTATCTGTTAAAATACTAAATCTTTTAGATTCTAATTTTTTTAATTTATTACTTTTCTTTTTTATTTCTTTTACTTCCTTAAATTCTTTGTATTTACATGTTTTACAATCTTTAAATTTGATTTCTTTTTTATTTTTTTGATGATTACAATATATATATTTTTTATAATCTTTTGTTCTAATTCTTAAATGTATACAATTCATAAAACCACCTATTGCATGCCATGTTTTTTTGTGATAAAATATAATATATATGAATTTATATATGTTTATATTTGAGTTATCTAATCGTTTCCATTTTGTTGTTAGATAGCTCTTTATTTAATATTGTTCTTATTCTATTTTTTAAATTCTCAATACTGTTATAATTTTGTTCTTTCAATAACTTTTCAATTGCTAATAGTTTTTGATGATTGTTATAATTTTCTAAATGCTCATATTCTATTTCATCTCTTAAATTTTTTTGACTTTGTTCTTGTCTATTTATTTTGTTTTGTAACTCTTCTATTTCTCTTTCTTTTGCTTTTACTATTTTGTTATGCATATTCTTTGTTATAAACATTCTTTTTACTCCTTTCCTTGTAAAATTTTGTAATTTGTTGTATAATTCCCTCGAAAGTGAGGTTGATATTATGTTATTGCTAAAAATTAAGAACTTAATTAATAAAGTTTTAATAATAAAGTTAAAAAAGAAAATTATTAAGGAAGCTTATTTAATTTATAAATCTACTACTAAAAATAACATTGACACAATGTGGTTATATTCTAAAATTTCTAAATCCTTTGGTTCAGACTATTCTTTGAAAGATATTGCACTTAAAGAACTTGTTGCCGAACAAAAAATTATGCTTAAACACGATGATCAGGATAATAAAGATTTTATTATTTTGTCAGATAGTATTATCAATGAAAACTCACGTGATTATCTTTCTTTAAGAGCATTTTTAAAAAAATATCATTCCGACATTATTGCCATTCTTGCTTTAATCGTTTCTATTTTTGCTCTATTTAATCCATAAATTAATTACTAAAACTGTTATTGCTACCATTAAACTTACTAACGAAAAATAAAGCCTTCTTCTTTCTTTTTCTTCTTCTGTTTTCATTATTTTGCTTATTCTGTGACTTAATTTTAAATCTTTCCATTTTTCTTTTAATGTCATTCTTCTTAATTCCTGTAATCGGCATTTATAATAATTCTTTTCAATTGCCAAAAAATTTTTTATTTCTTTTAGAATTTCTCTCATAGCTTCCTCCTAATAAATTGTTGTTAAACAAAATATTGTTCCAGCTTGTATAACTTTGTTAATTAATAAAATACCTGTTGCTATAAATGCTATTGCAAATCCTATTTTGTTCTTATCTAGTTTTCTTTTCATTTGTTACACTCTCCCTTCAATTAATTTGTTTTGCTGTATTTACTATTGTCTCTAATACCGTTTTTAGTCTTGTGTTTTCATCTTTTATAGCTTGATATTTTTCCATTGGAACAGAGTCACTATCTACTTTTATTTTGTAATATCCACCTTCTGTCATACGATGTTCTAATTCCCCGTTTCTACATAGTTTTTTTACTAGTTCTACTCCCATTCCGCTTTGTCTGCTGTATTCTTCCGCAGATACATATTTTGGTATTGACATTTTCATCACTTCCTTTCAATATACTTTTAGTGAACTTTTAAGTTAAAAAAATTTCATCTGTATTAGCTGTTGGAAATCTACTTTTAAATTCTTTTATTTTTTTTATGCTAGGATTTTTTGCTCCGCATTCAATTTGTTTATAAAAAGATAATGTAATTCCCCATATCTGTGACATTTCTTCTTGTGTTTTCCCTATTGAAGTCCTGTATTCTCGTAGTTTTTCTCTTGCCATTATTTATTCCTCCCTTCTTCAAGTTCACACACAGTATATTATACTTTAAGTGAACTGTCAATACTTTTTTTCAAAAAAAATTACAAATACCTTAAACCGCTTATCGCTCTAAGCAAACTTTTTTTGTTTTTTTCTTGCATGGTATACTTATAGTGTGCTATAATATAAATTAATTGGAGGATAACTTTATGAACAGAATAAAAAAATTAAGAGAAGAATTTCATATGACACAACAAGAATTAGCAGACAAGTTAAATGGTGCTAAAAGTACAATTGCAATGTATGAAAGTGAAACTAGAAAGCCTAGTATGGAAGTTTTAATTAAATTATCTGAAATATTTAATTGTAGTATAGATTATTTGCTAGGAAAATCAGAAATCAAAAACCCTGATTTAAAAGATAAATTATTTTTAATACCTATCGTAGGAAAAGTTGCTGCTGGAAAACCTATTTTAGCAGAAGAAAACATTGAAGGTTATTTACCTATTGATCCTTTAATGTATAATTTAACAAGCCCAGATGGATTTTTCTTTCTACAAATACAGGGCGAAAGCATGAATAAATTGATTAAAAATGGTAGTTTTGCATTGATTAAAAAGCAAGATTATGCAGAGAATGGTGATGTTATAGTTGCTATTGTAAATGGAGATGATGAAGCTACTGTAAAACGATATAAGCAATTAAATGAACAATTTGTCATGTTAGATCCTGTTAGCGAAGATAGTTCTTTTCAACCAATTACAATAGATTTAAAAAATACTAGATTTTCTATAATAGGAAAAGTAGTCGGTGACTTTAAGAGGTGGTCATAATGGCAGTAAAAACTAATGTAAATAAAAATGGCAATAAGTATTTTAGAATAACTAGAACTATTGGACACAGAGAAGATGGAACACCAGTAAAAAAAGAATTTTATGGCAATAGTAAAAGTGATGCAGAAGAGAAAGCAAATCAATATATAAATGATTTAAAAAATGGTTTGATTGCAAATGCAGAAAACTATACTGTTTCTCAGTTGATGAAAATTTGGCTTTTTGATTTTTTAAACAATTCGACTTCAATCAAGCCTTCTACTTTTCAAAGATATGAAGGAGTTTATAGAAATTATATTAAAACATCACCGATTGCTGGAACTAAAATTACAAAACTTAATTCCATACAAATTCAAAAATATTATAACGATTTATCAAAAGACAAGTCCTGTACCCAAATAAATACATTAAACACGATTTTAAAGGTATTTTTGAATTGGTGTTGTAAAAGTGGTTATCTTATTAAAAATCCTTGCTTAAATTTGAATTTGAAAGGAAATAAATCAGACGTTATAAATAAAAAAAGAAAAAAAGTTGAAATATTAAGTCAAAAAGAAATAAAAACTATAAAAGAGTATATTAAAGGCTCTGATTTTGAATTATTGTTTTTGTTAGATTTAGGAACAGGGTTAAGACTTGGAGAATTATTGGCTTTAGATTGGGAACACATAAATCTAAAATCAAAAGAAATTAAAGTAGAAAAATCTGTAAAAGAAGTATATGTTTTTGATAGTGCAGACCAAAAACATATTGAAACAGTAATCCAAACCCCTAAAACTCAAAAATCTTTCAGAACTATTCCTATTCCATCTTCTTTAATTGATGTTTTAAATGAAATACACAATAAAAAAGGATACTTGTTTTTAGATAGAGATGGAAATTTATTAAAAGGAAAAAACGTTTCTTCTAAATGGACTAAAATATTAAAAGAATGTAAAATTCCTCACAAGAAATTTCATTCTATTAGGCATACATATGGTTCTATATTATTGCAAAAAGGAGTAGATATTGAAACTGTTGCAGAACTAATGGGACACACTGCAATTTCAATTACTCAAATATATATGCATTCCGAAACAAAAATAAAATCAAAATCCGTTAATAAATTAAACTCTATCTTAAACTGAGTCGGGAATGAGTCGGGAACGAAAAAAATAAGGTGTCTCAAAATCCTTGAAACACCTTATTTTTAGCATTATTTGATATTCTGGTAGCGAAGATGTGATTCGAACACATGACCCTTCGGGTATGAACCGAATGCTCTAGCCAACTGAGCTACTTCGCC
>CALXKA010000014.1 GCA_944388765.1 uncultured Clostridia bacterium | reverse complement strand
GGAGAAACAAAAAAAGCAGCTGAAGCATCAGTAAACGCTTTTGTAGACGTTGTAACAGACGCATTAAAAAAAGGAGACAAAGTTCAATTAGTTGGATTTGGATCTTTTGAAGTAAGAAAAAGAGCAGCTAGAAAAGGTAGAAACCCACAAACTAAAGAAGAAATCAAAATACCTGCATCTAAAGCTCCAGTATTCAAAGCTGGTAAAGCATTAAAAGATTTAGTAAACAAAAAATAAGAATTAAAACCATATAAATATATGAATTCATAGGAAGAGACTATAAAGTCTCTTTTTTTTATACAGTATATGTTATTTATTGTAAAAAAAATATTAAAGATGATAAAAAGAAGTGAAAATTATTATTTTGAAAACAAAACTTGCTAAAATATGACAAAAATGTTATAATTTGGAAAGAAAAGAGGGGCTTAATTATGTCAAAAGTTTATACAGATAAAAATGTATTAGAAGCAGCTTTGGAAAGACTAGAAATTATCTTTAATAATTTTGATAACATATATTTTAGTGTTAGTGGCGGAAAAGATAGTTCAGTAATGGTACAACTGGCAAATAAGGTAGCAAAAAAGTTAAATAAAAAATTCGATGTTTTATATATAGATTTAGAAGCTCAGTATAAATATACAATCAAGCATGTTGAAGAACTAAAACAATTATCACAGATTAGAGATTTTTATCATATTGCATTACCAATTGCTTTAAGAAATGCTATTTCTGTATTACAGCCAAAATGGATTTGTTGGGAAGAAGAAAGTAAACATCTATGGGTAAGAGATATGCCAAAAGATAGTATAAATATAAATAATTATCCATTTCCTTGGTTTAAAAAAGGTGAAGAATTTGAAGAATTTATAGTTCAATTTGCAGAATGGTATCAAGAAAAATATAAGGAAAAAGTAGCTTGTGGAGTTGGAATAAGAACAGATGAGAGCTTAAATAGGTTTAGGACAATAGTTTTTAAAGAGAGAAAAGAAACATATGATGGATACCAATGGACAACAAGAATAAAGCACAATGAAAAACATTTGGATGTATACAATTTTTATCCAATATATGATTGGAGAACAGAAGATATTTGGGGTGCAGTAAGTAAGTTAGATTTAAAATTTAATTATATATATGAACTAATGTATAAAAATGGACTTAGTATATATGAACAAAGACTTTGTCAGCCATATGGGGATGACCAAAAAAATGGCTTAGATCAGTTTAGAGCGTTGGAATATGAAACTTGGGGAAAAGTTTTAAATAGAGTAAATGGTGTTAATTTCGGAAATATTTATTGTAAAACAACAGCTCTTGGAAATATAAAGTCATGTAAACCTGAATTTATGTCATGGCAAGAGTATACGGTATTTTTATTAGAAAGTATAGGAATATATAATAATGATTTAATGAGACATTATTATAGAAAAATAAAAAAATTTATGATATGGCATCGTAATAAATATGGGGTAGAGATTGAAGATATACCAGATACAGCAGAGTTAAAATTAGAAAATCAAAAAAAAGCAATATCTTGGAGAAGGATTGCAAGAGCAATAGAAAAAAATGATTTTTATTTAAGAAGATTGTCATTTGCACAAACCAAAAATGATGACCAAGAGTTATATCGATTAATACATAAGTGGGATAATCTATTAAATAAAAATACAAGAACAGACGATAAAACACTGCAAAAAATAATACAAGAAAAATGTAGCTAAAAATTAAAGCAGGTTATAAGTATGAAAAGGAGTAATATTATGATTGTAAAATTAAAAAATGATAATGAAAAGTTTTATCAATATATGGGGAAGTTCTTTGGTTCAAGATTAGTAGAGAAACAGACTAATGATAGAATTTATGATGACTCAGATAAAGAATGGTATATATATTTAGAAGGAAAAAAAGCAGTTGCATTTGTGTCTATACAAAAAAACACAATAAAAAATGTATATACAACAAAGCAAGAATATTTAGAAAAATTGTTAGACAGAATTAAAAGAGAAAATAAAATAACAAATAGCATTGTAACAAATACATATAGAGATTTGTATGAAAGATGTGGTTTTTTACTAGATAATAATAGTAGTTATAAAAACTTTGTAACAATTTATACAGAACAAAAAGAAGATAAAAAATTAGCAACAATATAATAATGTAATTTAATTGCAGCAAAAGAAAGGTGAAGACTAAAAATGAGCGAAATAGAATTTCCAGTATTAAATGTAAAGATGGTAGATATAGATAAAGTGGTAGCAAATGATTATAACCCAAATAAAGTAGCTCCACCAGAAATGGAATTATTAAAACATTCAATAGAAGAAGATGGATATACTCAACCAATAGTAACATATTATGATAAGAAAAATGATATATACATAGTTGTAGATGGTTTTCATAGATATAGATGTGCAAAAGAATATTTTCATTTAAAACAAATACCAATAGTAACAATAGATAAAGATTTGGAAAATAGAATGGCAAGTACTATAAGACATAATAGAGCAAGAGGAACGCATCAGATTATAGATATGTCACATATTGTAATAACATTAACACAAAATGGTTGGACAGAAAAGGAAATATCTAAGCATTTAGGTATGGAATTAGATGAGATAATTAGATTAAAACAGATTTCTGGATTAAAGGATTCATTTGCTAATCATGTATTTAGTAAATCATGGGAAGAATTCGAAATGAAACAAAAAAATAGAAATAAAGATTAAAATTAGAAAGAGGATTACTGATATTATTTTTCAGTAATCCTTAATATTATTCTATTTGATATCTAATTGAATATGGACTTCTCTTAGCTGTTCACGTTTTACATTACTTGGGGCTCCCATCATTAAATCCTGTGCTTTGCTATTTAAAGGAAATGCAATAACTTCTCTAATACTTTCTGAATCAGTTAGTAACATTAACATTCTATCAATACCAGGAGCAATACCTGCGTGTGGAGGAGCTCCATATTGAAATGCATTATATAAAGCACCAAATTTATTTTTTACTTCATCTTCTGTATATCCAGCGATGGTAAAAGCTTTTAACATTATATCAATATTATGATTTCTAACAGCGCCAGAAGAAAGTTCAACACCATTACATACTAAATCATATTGATATGCTAAAATGTCTAATGGATTTTTAGTATTTAAAGCATCTAAACCACCTTGTGGCATAGAAAATGGATTGTGGCTAAATGATATTTTATCATGTTCATCAAGTTCAAACATTGGAAAATCAACAATCCAAGCAAAGGCAAAAGTATTTTCATCTATTAAGTTTAGTCTTTTTCCTAATTCGGTTCTTATTTGCCCTGAAAGCTCTGTTGCTCTTTTCTTGTTATCTGCGATAAAGAAAATAGTGTCTCCTTTTTTTAGATCTGCTAAATCAAGTAAAGTTTTTTTCAAATCAGTAGGAATAAATTTGTCAATAGGACCTTTGAAGCTAAAATCATCTTGAACTTCTAAATAACCAAGTCCGCCCATTCCTATTGATAAAGCAAATTGTAAGAGCTTTTCATGAAATCCTTTTGAAAGATGTTTTTCTACTTTTATTGCTCTAACAGTCCTATTGATAAAAGGCTTAAAAGTACATTTATTGAAGAATTCTGATAAGTCAATTATATATAGTGGATTTCTTAAATCTGGTTTATCTGTTCCATATTTAAGCATAGCTTCTTCATAAGCTATTTTTGGAAATGGATAAGATAATACTTTTTTATCAGAAAAAGTTTTAAATACATTATACATTACAGGTTCAATAGCTTCGAAAACGTCTTCTTGTGTACTATATGCCATTTCCATATCTAATTGATAAAATTCGCCAGGTGCTCTATCTGCTCTTGCATCTTCATCTCTAAAACAAGGAGCAATTTGAAAATATTTATCAATACCAGAGACCATTAATAATTGCTTAAATTGTTGAGGTGCTTGTGGTAATGCATAGAATTTTCCGGCATGAAGTCTACTTGGAACTAAGTAGTCTCTTGCCCCTTCTGGTGAAGAACTTGTTAATATTGGTGTTTGAACTTCCAAAAATCCTTGCTTTATCATTTCATTTCTAATAAATTGAATTACCTTAGCACGTAATATTAAATTGTTTTTTAGTCTAGAATTTCTTAAATCTAAAAATCTATATTGAAGACGTAAATCTTCCCTAATTTCCTGATTAGAATTTATTTCAAAAGGTAGATTTTTAGTCCTTTTTCCTAAAATTTTAATGTCTTCTATACGAATTTCTACAAGACCTGTTTTTAATTTAGGATTTATAGTTTCTTCATCTCTTTTCTTTACTTCTCCATATACCATAACAGAAGATTCTATTGGAATATGAGATGCAAAGTCCACATCATTTGAATCTGATGAGGTAACAACTTGTGTTATTCCATACATGTCTCTGATGTCTAAAAAAACAAGACCGCCTAAATCACGAATTGTTTCTACAAAGCCAGCAATTCTGACTTTTTTTCCGACATCCTCCAAAGAAATTTCATTACAAGTATGAGTTCTGTACATATTATTTTTCATAAAAACCAGTCCTTTCATTTAATAAGTATAATATACATGGACAATAAAAAAAGTCCATGCAAAATGCAGGGACGAAATATTTTCCGCGGTACCACCCAACTTGAAAATTTAATAATAAATTTTCCACTTTATTAATTTTGCTCCAATGTGTTTCACAATTCTAGGTTGATCTTAAAGGGCTTACAGCCGGTGACCCTTATTCTCTTAAAGTAACTTCTAGATGCTTTGCATTGTACGAACGCAAATTATATTTATTTTTAATATTATATATTTTACATAGTATTTGCAAATTTGTCAAGTTTTATGAAAAATTTTACAGTAATAAAAGCTAAAATTATATGTATACTTAGATTTTATATAGTTGACAATTATGTTAATGGGATATATAATTATTATGTAACTGTAAAAACAGGTTAAATTGGAGGAAAGATTATGACAGATGAAAGGTTTGTTTATGAAACTATTCGGGATTTGAGAGACGATTTAAGGAAATCAGAAGAACAAAAAGGAATGGAAATTGACACTTTGATTGTACCATGTTTATTGAAGAGAACCTATAAAAGGCTTGAACGCTTGCAGGATAAAATCAATGAAAAGAGTAGAGATTTCACAATTGAACTGATTGGTGACAAGCAAGTGAAAGTTCAAAGGAAAAAGTCATAATATTTCACAGAAGGGGCTCTATTTTTATGAAGGCTCCTTTTTTAAATATAAATATTGAATAATATAATAAAATCTAGTATAATCAATAAAAAAGGGGAAAAATTATGGAAGTAAATGTATTGATAAATAAAGCAAGATTAGAAAATAGAATTGAAGAAATGGCAAAACAAATTGAAAAAGATTATGAAGGAAAAGATATAGTATTTATAGGAATATTAAAAGGCTCTGTTATGTTTATGGCAGAACTTGCAAAAAATATAAAAAGTAATGTAGAACTAGATTTTATGGATGTATCAAGCTACGAAGGGACAGAGAGTTCAGGAGATGTAAGAATAAATAGTGATATTAGAAATAGTATAAAAGGAAAAGATGTAATAATAGTAGAGGACATAATTGATACTGGAAGAACTTTAACTTATTTAATAGAATATTTGAAACAAAAACAACCTAATAGTTTGAAAATAGCAACTATGTTATCTAAACCATCTAGAAGGATTATGGAATTAAATGTTGATTATATAGGTTTTTCTATAAATGATGAATTTGTTGTAGGATATGGTTTAGACTATAATGAAAAATATAGGAATTTACCATATATAGGATATTTAGAATAAATACTAAAAGAGGTAAAATATGTTTAATATTGAAGAAGAATTGAAAAAGCTGCCTAATAAACCAGGTGTTTATGTAATGAGAGACAAAGATGATAATATCATTTATGTCGGAAAGGCAGTATCTTTAAGAAACAGAGTAAGACAATATTTTAGAAAAAATGATAGAACAGCAAGAATAGAAAAAATGATTAGTTTAATTGATCATTTTGAATATATAGTAGTAGATAATGAAGCTGAGGCATTAATTTTGGAATGTAATTTAATAAAAAAGAACAGACCAAAATTTAATGTCTTATTAAAAGATGATAAAACATATCCATATATAAAAATAGATTTAAAATCAGATTATCCAGGAGTGTTTATAACAAGAAGAGTTATAAATGATGGATCAAAATATTTTGGACCATATGCAAATCCAGGAGCAGCAAGAGAAATGGTAGACTTTATAAAACAAAGGTATAAAATAAGACAATGTAGAACTCTAAAACCAAGAACAAGACCATGTTTAAATTATCATATAAATAGATGTTTAGCCCCATGTATGGGATATGTAACAAAGGAAAAATATAGAAAACAAATAGATGAAATAATCGATTTATTGGATGGAAAAACAGATAAAGTATTAAAAGAATTAGAAATACAGATGGAGCAAGCATCAGAAAAATTAGACTTTGAACAAGCAGCATATTTAAGAGATAGAATACAAGCAATAAAAAGAGTATCTGAAAAACAGAAAGTATCAAACATTTCAGAAAATAATATAGATGTAATAGGGATAGCAAAATCAGAAATAGAAGTGTGTATTGAAATATTTTTTGTTCGCGGAAGTAAAATGATAGGAAGAGAACACTATTTTTATAAAGATTTAAAAGATATGGAAGATAGTGAAATTTTATCTGGATTTATAAAACAATATTATTTAGATAATCCTAATATACCAAATAAAATAATGATAAGGGAAGTACTAGAAGAAAAACAAGCATTAGAACAATGGTTATCCACAATGCTTGGTAAAAAAGTGGAAATAAAGAGTCCAAAAAAAGGTGAAAAGCTAAGATTTGTTGAAATGGCCGAAATGAATAGCAAAGTAACATTAGAGAATAAAGAAAAAGACAAAAGTGAAATACTTATGGAATTAAAAAATGTTTTGAAAATGGATAAATTACCAAGAAAAATAGAAACATATGATATTTCAAATATATCAGGTGAGTATATGGTTGCTGCTATGTGTGTATTGCAAGATGGAGTTATAAAAAAGAACTTATCAAGGAGATTTAAAATAAAAACTGTATTTGGACAAGATGACCCAAGATGTATGGAAGAAGTAATAATAAGAAGATTGAAGCATTCGATAGATAATCCAAATGGAGGATTTGGAAATTTACCAGATGCAATATTTGCAGATGGAGGAATAACACAAATAAGAGCTACAAAAAATGCAATAAAAAAATATAATATAGATA
The DNA here is from genome assembly GCA_944388765.1 of uncultured Clostridia bacterium. GTDB lineage: Bacteria > Bacillota > Clostridia > TANB77 > CAG-508 > CAG-269. The sequence continues at coordinate 22,771 of CALXKA010000014.1, read as the reverse complement.
TACCAGTATATGGAATGGTAAAAAATGATAAACATCAAACAAGAGCTTTAATGGATGAAAACAGAAATGAATTAAAGATATCTGAAAATTTAATGCATTTAATTACAAGATTTCAAGATACTGTGCATGATACAGCAATAACTTATCATAGAAAATTAAGAGATAAAGAAATAACAAAATCAGAGTTAGATGAAATAAGTGGAATAGGAAAAGTAAAAAAACAAGCTTTATTAAAACATTTTGGAAGTGTAGAAAGGATTAAGCAAGCAAGTATTGAAGAATTAACGAAAGTAAAAGGTATTACAAAAGAGTTGGCAGAAAAAATAAAGAAAAATTAAAGACGGAAAGCTTATCTTTCCGTCTTTAAGTATCTCTGATTCTTTTTTATAATAGAGATACAACCGAAAGCACCAGGAAAATGGTACCTTCTAAACTGCTTAGCCTTAGCTATATAAAATACTACATAAACAAGGACTAAGCCACCTAAAACTACAAATGCTTTTTTCATATAGGATAACCTCCTTATTAAAAGCAAAAGGGAATATTCCCCAATTATAGTTTCTAGCATATATTATATCATGAAAACTATAAAAAAGCCATGAAATTTTATTAATTAAAAGAAAATCAGGGTGTTAAGACCCTGATTCTTCTTTGACTTTCTTGTTTTTCTTTTTTCGTAGTTTTTTACCAAATATCACAAGATACATGGTAAGACCTCCTAAGAAATACGAGATAGCCAACTCATATGGGATGTTTACTACCATATCCCAAAGTGTCCGATAGTTGTTGAATGCAATATATACAATTCCAACCAACGAACCTAAAATAATAAATAATCCCCATCTTTTAATCATAATGTACTCCTCCTCTTGATATGGGTTTATTTTGGAAAGTATCACTTTCCATTTATAATATATATTATACTACAATTGACATAAGAAATCAAATTTTTTTAATTGTGTGAATTAGGAATAAATAGAAAAGTTTTGAATATATATATAATAAACAATTTCAAGGGGGAATATTTATGGAATATGCAAAAGATGAGATTTTTCAAATAAGATATAATACAAAATTAAACAGATTACAAATAGAACATGAAAGTTGGACAAGCAAAATATTAAAGAAAATAAAAAATCATAAACTTATTACAACAATAATAATAGCTTTAATAATATTTTCAACAGCTAATGTAATTATGATATATAATTTTATGGAGATTTTACAAAGTGTCTGAATTTTAAGAAGAGGTAATATAGGCTAAGGAAACATTTTTAAAAACTTTGGAGGTGGTAATATGAGTTCAAAATATTTAATATTGCCACCCAAGAAATTATTAGAGTGATGAAAAATTAAAATATTATAAAAAGATACTCATGATAAATATATAAATTAAAATACTGTAAGAACATTTATAATCTTAGAATTATAAGTTGGAAAAAGAAATATTGTAATTTTAATCAAAAAATTTTATTCTAAAAAAGTTAATTCGAAAATAATATTCAACAGATTTACTTGGAAAAGATAAGAAAATATGGTAAAATAATGCTATTCTAATAATTAAATAGGAGGATAGTAGTATTTAAGCTACGAAAAAGATATGAAGATTGCAAATGAATGGAAAGAATATAAAATATTAGATATGGCTGATGGGCAAAAATTAGAAAAATGGGGAGATGTAATATTATCAAGACCAGATCCGCAAATAATATGGAAAGAAAAATCATTCCCAAATAAATGGAAAAAAATAAATGCAGAATATCATAGAAGTAAGACTGGTGGAGGTAGTTGGGAATTTAAAAAGAAAATACCAAATCAATGGCAAGTACACTATAAAAATCTAACATTTAATATAAAACCAATGGGATTTAAACATACAGGACTATTTCCAGAACAAGCTGTTAATTGGGATTGGATGATTAATAAAATAAAAAATGAAAAACAAAAAAATAATAGAGAAATAAAAGTACTAAATCTGTTTGCATATACAGGAGGAGCAACAGTTGCATGCTTATTTGCAGGGGCATCAGTTTGTCATGTGGATAGCTCAAAAGGTATGACAACATGGGCAAAAGAAAATATTATTTCATCTGGATTAGAAAAAAAATCAGTAAGATATATAATTGATGATGTAGTAAAATTTGTAAATAGAGAAATAAGAAGAGGAAATAAATATGATGCAATAATAATGGATCCACCATCATATGGAAGAGGAGTAAAAGGTGAAGTATGGCAATTTGAAAATAATATATATGATTTAGTAGAATTATGTACAAAGGTATTATCAAATAAACCAATATTTTTCTTGATAAATTCATATACAACAGGAATATCAAGTTCTGTATTAAAAAATATACTTGAATTAACAGTAGAAAAAAAATATAAAGGAAAGATAGAAGCAGGGGAAATAGGATTACCAATGGAAAATTCAAAATTAATATTGCCATGTGGAATTTATGGTAGATGGGAAAGTAAATAGTTTAAGTATAATATGTATAAAATAAAGGAGCAAAATGGAAAATTTAAAAGTTATATTTGAAGATAATCACATAATAGTTGTAGAAAAAAAGCCTAATATACCTTCACAATCTGACAAAACAGGAGATATTGATATGCTAACAATAGTTAAGCAATATATAAAAGAAAAATATAATAAGCCTGGAAATGTATATTTAGGATTAGTTCATAGATTAGATAGGCCAGTTGGAGGAGTAATGATATTTGCAAAAACTTCTAAGGCAGCATCAAGATTAAGTAATCAAGTAAGAGAAAAAATATTTAAGAAAAAATATTTAGCAGTAGTAGATGGGCGTTTTAAAGAAAAAGAAGGAAGCCTTGAAGATTATTTATATAAAGATGAAAGAAATAATATTAGTAGAGTTGTAAATAAAGAAAAGAAAAATTCAAAATTAGCAAAATTAGATTATAAAGAATTAGTATATAATGAAGTTAAAGATTTAAGTCTTTTAGAAATAAATTTACATACAGGAAGACATCATCAAATAAGAGTACAACTTGCAAATGTGGGACATAGTATTTTTGGAGATCAAAAATATGGGAAAAGAGGTCAAGGAAAGCAAATTGCATTATGGGCTTATGAACTTACAATAGAACATCCAATTACAAAAGAAGAATTAACCTTTAAAGATTTTCCAGAACCAATTGGAACATGGTGTATACTTAAAGGATTAAAATAAATGTAAATTAATAGAATAAAAAGGATAAAAAATGAAATAAAAATATTAAAAATGAAAGTCTAGAATGCTTGAAATAACGGCAACTTTATGTTATACTATAATAGTAACACTTTTTATATTTAAGTTGGAGAAAGGGGTATGACAACATGGAAACACGGAAAGAAACTTTTAATCTGGAAATGCTCGATGAACTTCGGAAAGTAAGGAGAGAAAACGAGCGAAGCTACTGGCTTGAAGATCCATATAGCTGTTTCTGGAATGAGTTGGAGTTCTTACTCAGACGCAAAAAAGAAATCGGTTCATGGGAAAAGTTAGAAGGCGAAGATATAAAAGGAGACGTGTGGAGTCAAAAAATTGGGGACTTTTATTACAGACATATGGTACATCGATTCTCATGCCTATATGTAGAATCACAAGGAGAAGTGATTGCAGAACATGGACATGAGGAGCCGGCAAACGGAGGAAAACAACGCCGTAAGGTAAAAGAATGGTATGTTTTCCCGGATGGGACAACAGAGGTCTGCAACAAAGATCAAATGCATAAGCTGGTTAACGATTTTGGAAAACCAATTTATGTTCTGTCTATAAAAGTTTGTAGGAATGGAACCAGATAGAAATCCAACGAATTACGTAAAACTGCATTTAAGACATATTGTCAAGAATGCAGTTTTTGCATATATTAAAAGAAATTGGTAAAAACAATTGCAATTTAACAAAATATGTGCTACAATATTCAAGTAAATTAGAGAGAAACCGTTAGGAGGAATGAATATAAATGGAAATTGCAAAAGGGATTTTGATTGTAATATACTTTTTAATAGCATTAGCATTAATAATACTAACATTAATACAATCAAAAGAAGATGCAGGATTATCTTCAACAATTACAGGTTCATCAACAAATAACTTCTTTGAAAAAAATAAAGCTAGAACAAAAGAAGGAAAACAAAAAAGATGGACAGTTATATTAGCGATTGTATTTGCCGTATTAACGATTGCATTAGGAATAATATATATGGCATAAAATAGATAAAAGGATGGTTTCTAAATAACTATCCTTTTTAATTATATAGGAAAGATGAACTTTTATTACAAGATTTTCCAGATATGAAATGATAATAAAAAGGGAAAATTATACTTAATAAATGAAAGGAAGATGAAATTGGAAGAGCAACAGCAAAAGATTTTAAATTTAATGAAAGATGATGATTATGTGCCGATGAAGGCTAAGGAATTAGCCATGATTATGAAAGTGCCTAAAAATGAGTATAACGAATTTTTAGAAGTACTTGGAAATTTAGAACTAGAAATGAAAATACAAAAAAATAGAAAAAATAGGTATAAATTAGTAGAAAAGACATATTATGATGGAATTTATAGGAAAAACCAAAAAGGCTTTGGATTTGTTCGTATAGAAAATGAAGAAGATGAAATATATATTACAAAAGAAAATTCACTAAATGCTCTAAATGGAGATAGAGTTTTAGTTGAGATTTTAGAAGAAAAAAATAAAATAAGAAATGCAGAAGGAAATGTTGTTAGAATTTTAAAACATGAAAAAGATACTATTGTTGGTATTTTTCAAAATAATAAAAGTTTTGGTTTTGTTGTACCTGATGATAGAAATTTTGGAACTGATATATTTATTTCAAAAAAGAATTTTGGAAAAGCAAGAGATAATCATAAAGTTTTAGTTAAAATTATCAAATATCCACAAGATGGAAAAAATGCAGAAGGTAAGATAATAGAAGTACTTGGAAATGTAAATGAAGCTGGAGTTGATATGCTTTCACTTATAAAAGAATATAATTTACCTTCAACATTTCCAGAAGAAGTAGTACAAGAAGCTAAAAAATGTGGAGATAGTGTTAATGAAAAAGATATACCAAATAGAGTTGATTTTAGAAATAAAAATATCTTTACAATTGATGGAGAAGATGCAAAAGATTTAGATGATGCGGTTAGAGTAGAAAAACTAGATAATGGAAATTACAAATTAGAAGTTCATATAGCAGATGTTAGCTATTATGTAAAAGAAAACAGTTTGTTAGATAGAGAAGCTTTAATTAGAGGAACAAGTATATATATGTTAGCAAGAGTAATACCAATGCTTCCAAGAGAACTTTCAAATGGTATTTGTAGCTTAAATGAAGGGGAAGATAGATTTACTCTTTCATGTATAATGGAAATAGATAAAAAAGGAAATGTGATTTCAGGAGAAGTTGTAAAAGGGATAATAAATGTTACTAAAAGAATGAGCTATAATGATGTTCAAGCAATTCTAGATGGACAAGAAGGAATAATAGATAAATATAAATCATATATACAAGAATTTAAAAATATGGAAGAATTAGCTAAAATCTTAAAAGCAAAAAGGATGGAACAAGGTTATTTAAATTTAGATATTCCAGAAAGTAAAATTGGCTTAGATATAGATGGAAAAGTAATTTCTGTTGGAAAATATGAAACAAGTTTTGCAAATGAGATTATTGAACAATTTATGCTAACTGCAAATGAAACAATTGCAGAAAAATTTTATTGGTTGCAAGCACCATTTATATACAGAGTACATGAAAAACCAGATATAGAAAAAGTACAAGAATTAAATAAATTTTTATTTAATTTTGGTTTAAAAATAAAAGCAAATAAAGATAATATTTATCCAAAAGAATTTGCAAAAATATTAGAAGAGACAAAAGGAAAAGCAGAAGAAAAAGTAGTATCAAACTTGGTTTTAAGAACACTTAAACTTGCAAGATATGAATCAGAAAATAAAGGACATTTTGGAATAGCAAGCAAATATTATTGTCATTTTACTTCACCAATTAGAAGATATCCAGATTTATTTATTCATAGAGTGATATCGAAATATTTAGAAGAAAATTATGATGTATCTGAAAACTGGATAGAAGAACATCAAAAACAAGCAGAGAATAGAGCAAAGCAGTCATCTGAAAGAGAAAAAATAGCAACAAAGGTAGAAAGAGAAGCACAAGACTTGAAGAAAGCAGAGTATATGGAATCAAGAATTGGTGAAGAATATGAAGGAATTGTATCTTCAATTACTTCATTTGGTATGTTTGTAGAACTTGAAAACACAATTGAAGGTTTAATTCGTTTTGAAGATTTAGGTGATGAATATTTTATATATGATGAAGACAAAAAACAATTAATTGGAGAAAAATCAAACAAAGTATATAAAATAGGAGATAAAGTAAGGATTAAAGTTAAAAAAGCAAGTAAACTATTAAGGCAAATTGATTTTGAAATAATATAAGGGTGAAGATAATAAATATGACAAATATAGAAAAATATATGAATAACTACTTTAAAGGGTGTAAAAATCCATCTTTAAATGCAATGAAATATCTTATGAATGAATATAATAATTTTGAAAAAGAAATGAAATTTATTCATATTGCTGGAACGAATGGAAAAGGTAGTTGTGTAGAAATGATGAATAACATATTAATAAATCAAGGATACAAAGTAGGAAAATTTATTTCTCCACATCTAATTAAATATAATGAAAGGATAAGTATAAATGATAAAAATATCACAGATAAAGAATTAGAAGATTTAATTAGAGAATTAGAACCAAAAGTAAATAAATATAATGTTATAAATAAGATTCCTATAACTTTTTTTGAGATTACAACTTTCGTAGCTTTGTTATATTTTTATAGAAAAAATGTAGATATTGTTATATTAGAAACAGGGCTAGGAGGCTTATATGATTGTACTAATATTATAACATCTCCATTAATATCAATAATAACTTCAATTGGATATGATCATATGCATATGTTAGGAAATACACTACCTAAAATAGCTTATCAAAAAGCTGGAATAATAAAGAAAAACTCTAATACAGTAGTTTTTGAACAGTCAGAAGAAATCAATCAAGTATTTATAGATATATGTAAAAAAGAAAATAACAATTTACATTTAATATATAAAAATCAAATAACTAATTATAGTTATGATAGAGATTACCAATATTTTGATTACAAAGATTTTAAAAATCTTATAATTAACCTAAAAGGAAAAAAGCAAATTGAAAATGCTGCAATTTGTATAGAAAGCATAAAAATACTTAATGAGTTAGGATATGATGTAACTAAAAAGAGTATTAGAACTGGATTAAAAACAGTTATTCATAAGGCTAGAATGGAAGTTATAAATAAAAAACCATTAGTAATATTTGATGGAGCACACAATGAACCAGCAGTTGAAAACTTTATGAATAATGTTAAAATGTATTATAATGAAGTTAAAAAAATATATGTAGTGTCAATATTAAAAAGTAAAAATTATAAAAAAATGATAGAACTGTTAATGAAAGATGAAGAAGGAATATTCATTTTTACATCTGGAAATGATGAAGATAGATATATATCAAATATAGAAATGTATAATATAGCAAAAAAATATTTAAAAAATCAAAAAATATATAAGATGAATTTAGATGAAGCTATAAATTATGTTATAGAAAATTGTGTAAATGAAGTTAGTTTTTTTGTGGGAAGTTTCTATGTTTATGATTATATAATAAATGAAATTAGAATAAATAAAAAGTAATAGAAAGCCAAGTTTTGGAAACCTATTACTTTTTTATTATTAAAAAGAATTAAATAGAAAATAAAGAAAAAACACTTAAAATAGCAACAAATAAAGAAAATATAATAACAGTAATACCACCAAATTTATTGTGTTCTTGTTTAATTTCATATAAGCCATATGCAAGAACTTTTATAAAAATAAAAATATTAATTATAATAAATAATATGAATTGCAGAGAATCGAACATATATTACCTCCAAATTAGTAGTTAGTAATTAATAAAAAATTAAGTTTCTGTTAGTAAATAACTTGAACGAATTGAAGTTTCAACAGAAATATCAAAAAAACTATCAGAGTAATGTTCTAACCAATTGTAATTTTCAAATTCCTCAGTAGTTAAGAATTTACTTTTTGCAGTTTTTCCAAAAGCATTAATATCGGATTTTAAATCTTTGGATGTTTTATATAAATAATTAGAAAATACAGTTTTCAAATAACTAGAACATGACTCGGAAACTTTTTTTAATACATCATTTTCCAAATAATTAGAATCTTGTTTCATAGAATATATACGTCCAGTAAAAGAATAAGAAACTTTAATATATGGAGAACCATTAACTATATCAATGTCGATAATAGAGTCAATAACAGGTGTTAAATAAATATCAATATATGAACTACTATCATTTGGATCAGGAACAGATACTAGAAAACTAGAAATTTCATTTCTTGTTGCCAAAAAGGATAAAGTTTCAATAGAATTTAGTTCCCCAACTAATTTATCATTCTTAAAGACGGCAAGACCGATATTTTCGCTACTATTTCTACCACTTAAAGATGATGAATTAGCCTTGTTAGAAGAATCTTTTTGTGAATCAATGGTTGTTGTAGTTTCATTATCTTCTGAACTAATACCACCTAAAATTGCGTAACCTTCGCAAGAGCTACAAACAAGATTACTAAAAAAATTACCAAGAGTAGCATTAACTGTATAACCAGTTGATTTACTAGAATTTGCAAATATTTCGTAGTGTTTTGTTAATAAATTTTCAGCTAATGGTTTAGAGTTCTCTAAATAATATTTTGCAGAACATTTAGTAATAACAACATTTGTAGAAGGTCTAATTTGAGCATTATTAAATAAAGAATAGACTTCTTCTGAGATACCATTCATAGCTAATTCTTCGGAAAAAGCAATAATTTTGCAATGAGATAAATTAAGTTCTTTTCCAATATAAGTGTTCATCAAATTAATTCCATTGCTAATAGAAGAAGCATCTATACTGTATATAATAGAAGGTGATTGTTCAGTAGACCCAGACTCTGAAACAGAAGATGCATTAGTAAATTGAAAACTCATACGTAGTTTATTTGTATCAGAAGTATCAATTGCAATTGCAACGACAGTAGATAAATTATCTATGCTTAAAGCGGAATAAGAACCAGAAAAGGCTACTAAAAATATTATCATTATAATTAAAATAAAAATTCGTTTAATCCATAGTTTCATTTTCTATAAACTCCTTACTTTTTCTTTTTTTAAGATATGCAAGTATTAAAATCGAAGTACTAAGTATAAATCCAATACCAATGACAAGATAAGGATAAATAGTAGTTTCTAAATATTTAGAAATGGCATAATTAGGAGGTAATAAACTAATTGATAACATTAATAGAGCAAATGATACTATTAAAGGTTTTGAATCGCGTATATTAGTAATTTTTTTAAAAATGTTCATAGTAATATGAAGAGTAATACTAAAATAACAAGCCATTCCAATAATCCAAATTAAGAGAAGAATGGATTCAAGCCTTTGGAAAAATGACCCAAATTCGATATATCTTGCAGCAGAATAAAGTGGCATAATTTCATCTACTTTCAATAAAAAAGTAAATGTAAGAAGAATTATGGCTACACATATAATAAGATAAATAATTGCAAGACCGACAGAAATCATAGCGACTTTTTTGAATTTTTTAGGTTCTTTTAAATAAGGTGGAATAAAATATAGAAATATAATTCCACCAAAAGCACCTAGATTGCCAAGGCCAGTAACAAACGTATTAAAAAGACCATTACCAAGAATAGGAGTCATATTTTCAAAAGATAAATTCTGATTATTAGCAAAAAATATAAATAATATACTTACAAAAATTATTGGTAAAATTATTAAATTTATTTTAGTAGTTACAGAAAAACTAAATCCATTTGAAATACATAAGGCAATAATAAATGTAAGTAAAATAAAGAAAAGACTAGTCATAGGATAATATACAGTTTTTAGACATTCACAAAAATTTCTAAGTAATATACTACTGCTAAAAATAAAGTAAAAAATGAAAAGCATACCTACAATTCTTTGAAAAATAGGCCCTCCAAGGAAGTTAGAAATGTCAATAATATCCTGACCTGCAAAATTTTTGTATAGTTTAACTATTAAAAGTATAAGAAAAAATAGTATTATACCAACATATAATAAATTAATAATTGTAGCAGAGCCAGTAATGTTCAAAAGGCTTTTGGGTAATGAAACTAAGGTGTGAGCTGCAAGTACTATTAGAATAATGCTAATTGCCTCAGGAACAGAAATTTTAGAATTAGTCATTAATTTCATCCTTTCTTTATAATTTTAGTGTTATTTATTCATTTTCCATTTCATAGAAATATTATCTTGTTTTTTCTCTTTTTTAGAACGAAGAAATGTTGCTCGATATTCTCTTTTCCATATAGGAGGAAGCAAATAAGTATTTCCTTTTACTTTTTCAAAAGGTGAAACACCTGTCATATATGGAACGCCAAAAGAAGTTGTTCCAGCCATCATAGATAGATATACAAATAAACCTAATGCTATTCCCAAAAATCCGCATAAATATCCTAAAAATATAAAAACAAAACGAGTTATACGAATATGAAGCCCAAAGGAATAATCAGGTATGGCAAATGAAGATATACCAGTAATTGCAACAACTATAACTAAAATAGGGCTAACAACACCAGCTGAAACAGCAGCTTGTCCTAATACTAATGCTCCAACAATTCCAATAGTTGGACCAAGTGGAGAAGGTACTCTTAAACCTGCTTCACGAATTAATTCAAATGAAATTTCAAGTAAAAAAATTTCAACAAAACTTGGAAATGGAACGTTTTCTCTTGATGCTAAAATAGAAAATAAAAGTTCTGTTGGTAGTAATTCTTGATGAAAGCTTGTTATTGCAATATAAAGACCAGGTAAAAGTAAGGTTAGAAAAGTTGCTAAACCTCTGACAAATTTTAAGAAATTTGCAAAAAGGGGTTTTTCATTTTTATCATCAGGGGAACTTAAAAAATCATTTAAGACTGCTGGCATAATTAAAGAATATGGTGAACCATTTACTAATACAATGACTCTACCGTTTAGTAAATAACTAGCTGATTTATCAGGCCTTTCAGTTGCTAAAACTTGTGGGACATTTAAAAAATTTGTATCTGAAATCAATTGTTCTAATTGACCAGAAGAAAGCAATGAATCAATTGATAAATTGTTAATCCTATATTTTACTTCTGCAATTAGATCATCATTTGTAATATCAGACAAATAGCATATAGCACATTTTGTTTTAGTAACTTCTCCAACTACAACATTTTCAATAACTAGATCTTCACAATTTACGATTCTTCTAAGAAGAGATGTATTAGTACGAATATTTTCAACAAAAGCTTCATGAGGACCTTTTACAACAACTTCATTAGAAGGTTTTTCAACTCCACGTTGTTTGAATCCTTTTACTTCAATATCAAATGCAACAGAAATAGTATCTATAAAAAGAGCACAATTTCCGTGAATTAATACCTGATATAATATCAGAAAATTTGTTATTAGTTTTAACATTATTTTGTGGCATTAAACAGTTCATAACATATGAGACTAAATCAAATTTTTTAACTTTTCTGACAGTAATATTATTTGCTATTGCTTCTGATATAACTTTATGCTGAGGTCCATCATATGTGTTATTTCTATTACGCATCATAAGAGGTTCTAGAACAAAATCATCAAGTATAGTTGAATCAACCATTCCATCAATATAGAAAAGAAAAGCATTGTATTGTTTACCCCTTGCAGTTAAAGTAAATTCTCTAAGAATTATATCACTATTAATAATTAAGTTATATTTTGTCCTCATATATTCCATATTAACAGAAATATTGGGAAAAATATTTTCTATTTCTTTTTGCTGTTCTTGTAAACTATCTATTTGGGCTTGTAAATTTTCTTCTTGATTTTCTGTTAAATTAAATTCATATTTTTGTTCAGGTGTATATGCAAAATATTTTTGCCATAAATCTTTTAATTGCATAATTTCTCCTTTCATTTGGTAATATTAGTATTTCTAAAATATAGGAAAATATACTATTAATTCTTGCAAAAAAATGATATAATAAAATAGATAGATTAAAAATAAAATCTAAATAAAAAACAAAGGAATAAGAAAATGAAAAGTAAAATTTCAACAATAATAATTGTTATAGTTATAATTTTAATAATTTGTGTGTTTGGATTATTTGGAGTTATCATGTGGCAAGAACTAAAAAAACTTCAAACGTCAGTAGAAGTAGAAGGTGTACAAACAGAAATATCAGAAAATAGAAATACAATAGATAATGATATAAAAACACCTGAGATTATAGAAAATCCTTTTGATCAAATAAGAGATGATGATCAGAATATACCCCAAAATGTAGATTATAGTAATGTGTCTGTTGATAAATATTTTTATAATCAATTAGAAGAACCATCACAAACTATATATAAGGCTTTTGAAAGTAATAGAGAAAATATGAAAAGAGGAACATATAGAGTTGAACTAGGAGCGGCATTTTCAAGTTTATTGAATACAGAAAATGGACAAGATAAATTAGGTAACTATTATCAGTCAGCAATAGAAGCATATACCTATGATAATCCAGAAATATTTTATTTGAGTCCAAACAAAATGTATTTAAATATTGAAACAACAACAGTTGGGAATGATGTTACATATAATGTATATATAGATAATGGAAATGAAAATAATTACTTTATAGATGAATTTACATCTAAGTCACAAGTAGAAAATGCAATTAGCAGAATAGAACAAGTTAAAGATCAAATACTAGCAAATAGAAGTGGGAACACATATGATGATATAAAAATGGTGCATGATTACTTGGTGGATAATATAGAATATGATACAACAATATCAAAAGAAAATATTTATAATGTATATGGAGCATTAATAAATAGAACTGCTGTATGTGAAGGATATGCAAGAAGTTTTAAATATTTAATGGATGAATTGGGAATACCTTGTACATTAGTAATAGGTCAAGGAACAAATACACAAGGGCAAACAGAAAACCATGCCTGGAACTATGTACAATTAAATGGAAATTGGTATGCAATAGATTGTACTTGGGATGATCCAGTATCAACAACAGGCTATGTGAGTCAAAGTTCGAAATATAGATATTTTCTAAAAGGTTCAAATGAATTTGTGCAAGATCATACAGCAAATGGACAATTTACAGAAGGAGGAAAAGTATTTAATTATCCAACATTATCAGTGCAAGGATATTAGAAAGATAGAAAGAATTAGAATGAAATCAAACCTAAATACTAATTCTTTCTATTTTAATTATTATAAAATTATACAGATTAATCCTCCACTTCCTTCATTTACTATTCTTTCTAATGTTTCTTGAAGTTTAATTTGTGCTTCTTCTGGCATTTTAGCAAGTTTTGTTTGTAGTCCTTCATTTACAAGTTCATGTAGACTTTTTCCAAAAATATTTGATTCCCAAATTTCTTTTGGATTACTTTCAAATTCAGATAATAGATAATTTACTAGTTCTTCTGATTGCTTTTCAGAACCAACAATTGGAGATACTTCTGTTTCTACATTGGTTTTTATTAAATGAATTGAAGGAGCAGTTGCTTTCAATTTTACGCCAAATCTTGATCCTTGTTTAATCATTTCAGGTTCTTCTAAAACTAAGTCATCAATTGAAGGAGTAACAATACCATAACCTTTTGCTTCTACTTCTTCTAAGGCATATGCGATTCTGTCATATTTTTTCTTAGTTCTAGAAAGTTCTGAAATTATGCTAAATAAATCACCTTCATTAGAAACTGTGACTCCGGTAATCTCTGATAGTGCCTGATAGAACAATTCTTCTTTTAAAGTAATATCAATGTTTACATCACCAGAGCCTAATTGAATATTAGAAATTTTACTTTGAGAAATTATTTGAGTAGTAGAAATTCTATCAACACAAGGTTCAATGTCTTTTAAGACTCTGACGTTTTCAAAAGCCTCTTTAATTTCTTTATATAATTCAGCTTTTAGAGGATGTTCATAATCTAAACTATCAATCCATTTAGGAAATTTTATACGAATTTGACTTGCAGGAAATTCATATAAAATTTTTGAGAAGATTTGATTAATATCATCAATTGTTAAATACTCACAATTAGTAGGAATAACCGTTGTTTGATATTTTTCACTTAAAGTTTCAGCTAATTCTTTTGCATAATCAGAATCAGGAGAATATGAATTTAACAAAATTACAAAAGGTTTATTTAAGGCTTTTAATTCAGAAACTACTCGTTCTTCTGCTTTGATATAGTCATCTCTTGGAATATCTGTAATACTTCCATCAGTTGTAACTAAAATTCCAATAGTTGAATGTTCTTCAATAACTTTTTTAGTTCCAATTTCAGCAGCAACTTCAAAAGGTATTTCTTCATCAGACCAAGGTGTTTTAACCATCCTTGGCATATCATCTTCTAAGTATCCAATAGCATTATCAACTAAGTATCCTACACAATCAACTAAACGGGTTTTGAATTTTAAATTATTATCTAGTGTAATTTCCACAGCTTCATTAGGAACAAATTTTGGTTCAGTTGTCATTATAGTTTTACCACCAGCACTTTGTGGTAATTCATCTTTTGCTCGTTCTTTTTTATAGTTATTCTCTATATTAGGAATAACAAGTAAATCCATAAACTTTTTTATAAAAGTAGACTTACCAGTACGAACAGGACCTACCACCCCTACATAAATATCACCATCTGTTCTTTTTGCGATGTCTTGATACAATCTAGTATTTTCCATCTATTTACCTCCTTAATAATCAATATAAAATGTTTGTACAAATTACTTTAATTAATATATATTGGCTACTTTATTGTAATATGACAAGTTTAAGTAAAAAACTTGATAATAAAAAAAATATATGATAAAATGGCACTATTAATAAGAAAGGAATATAATATACCAAATAACTATATGGACTGAAAGGAAGATAAGGGATGGATAAAATACAAGACACAGTTGACATTTTAAGAACATACAATCAAGAACACATAATAAAACTATTAGAAAAATTAGATGAAGAACAAAAAGCAGAATTGATTGAACAAATTAGTAGGATAGATTTTCATCAAATTATGGAATTATATGATAATACGAAAAAAGAAATAGAAATAAAAGAAAATAAAATAGAGCCATTAGAATATTTAGATAAAGAAAAATTAACAGAAGGACAAAAAGAAGAATTTCAAAATTTAGGAGAAGAAGTAATAATAAATAACCAATATGCAGTAGTTACAATGGCAGGAGGTCAAGGAACAAGATTAGGACATACAGGACCAAAAGGAACATTTAAATTAGATGTATATGGGAAAGGTAAATATTTGTTTGAAATATTAGCTGAAAATTTAAAAGAAGCAAATAAAAAATATAATGTAAGTATTCCTTGGTATATTATGACAAGTAAAGAAAATAATAAGCAAACAGTAGAATTTTTAGAAAAAAATAATTATTTCGGATATAAAAAAGAAGATGTAATAATATTTACACAAAGTGAATTACCATTAGTAGACACAGAAGGAAAATTATTGGTTGATAAAGATATGAAAATAAAAGAAGCTTCAGATGGAAATGGTGGTACATATTCTTCATTAAGAGCAAGTGGAAGTTTAGCAGATATGAAGGAAAGAGGAATAAAATGGGTATTTATAGGTGGAGTAGATAACGTTTTATTAAAAATGGTAGATACAATACTTTTAGGAATGGCAGTAAAAAAAGGAGTACAAATTGCTTCGAAATCAGTAGTAAAGGCAAATCCACATGAAAAAGTAGGAGTATTTTGTAGAATGAATGGACACCCAAAGGTAATAGAATATGCAGAACTTCCGGAAAAAATGGCAGAAGAAATAGATAATAATGGAGAACTTAAATATGGTGAATCACATATAATGTGTAATTTATATACAATAGATGCAATTGAAAAGATAAGTAAAGAAACATTGATGTATCATAGTGCATTTAAGAAAAATTCATACATCGATGAGGATGGAAAAGAAATAATACCAGAAGAACCAAATTCATATAAATTTGAATCATTTATATTTGATGCATTTGAATTTTTTGATGATATTGCCATATTAAGAGGAAGAAGAGAAGATGACTTTGCACCAGTTAAAAACAAAGAAGGAGTAGACAGTCCAAGAACAGCAAAAGAATTATATGAAAAATTCTGGAATAGAAACAGGGATTAGAGGGCAAAGCTCTAAATCTCTGTTTTAAAAATTTATAAAAAGGAGATTAAGTTAAATGGAAGAATGTAAAATTAAAAATTTATATAATTTAGATGAAACTATTGCAAGAAAATTATTAGAAAAGTATGAATATCCATGGGAAGTATTACCAGAAATAAATGACTTTATTATAGAACTAGGAAATAAGTTAGATGAGAATAAATATAATAAAGTAGGAGAAGATATTTGGATTGCTAAAAATGCAAAAGTTGCTCCAACAGCATATATTCATGGGCCAGCAATTATTGGCGAAAATGCTGAAATAAGACATTGTGCATTTATAAGAGGAAAAGCAATTGTAGGAGAAGGTGCAGTTGTTGGGAATTCAACAGAATTAAAGAATGTAATTTTATTTAATAAAGTTCAAGTTCCTCATTATAATTATGTAGGTGATTCAATTTTAGGATATAAGTCACATATGGGAGCAGGTTCAATTACTTCAAATGTAAAATCTGATAAAAAATTAGTTGTTATAAAAAATAAGGAAGAGCAAATTGAAACAGGACTAAAAAAATTTGGAGCAATGTTAGGTGATGAAGTGGAAGTAGGTTGTGGAAGTGTATTAAATCCAGGAACTGTAATTGGAAAACATACTAACATATATCCTTTATCATCTGTAAGAGGTGTTGTTCCAGAAAAAAGTATTTATAAAAATCAAAATGAAATTGTTGAAAAAAGATAAAATTCTTACAAAAAACTCACACTTTAATTATGTGTGAGTTTTTTGTATCTTATAGTCATAAAGATATAAGACAAACTACTACATTTGTTGATTTCCAGGTATGAAGTAATCAACTACACCATAAATTAATGCACCTATGATTGCAGCAATCCAAGAAATTGAATATCCAGCTACAAAAAATTGAGTAACATATAATGTTATAGCGGCTATTGCAAATCCTACAAACCCTTTACCAAATGGACTAGCATGTAGTCCTGTAAATTTAACGATTAGATAATCTATGATTGTTAAAACAACAGCAGCTATGATTAAAGTCCAAATACTATTAATTGTAAATCCAGGTGTAAAAAATGCAGTAATAGCTAATACTACGGCAGCAGCAACTAATCTACCAACAATCTGCCAAGCAGTAGAAGCTCCACCTTTTGATTGACTTCTTTGTGCTTCTTGCATAAGTCTAACCTCCTTAGTTCAAAAAATTCATAATGTGATTTTTTTAAAGGTTCTAAAATTATTATTGACTAAAAAAATATATTTATACAAAAAAATCTGTATAAAATAGTTAATTTTTGTAAAAAATAATTAAAGCAAGAAAATTATTAAAAAGATTAACAGGAGTTGAAAAAATGTTAATTACATTTTTTAGATCGATTGTATTATATATTATTGTATTAATAGTAATGAGATTAATGGGAAAAAGAGAAATAGGTCAATTACAGCCTTTTGAGCTTGCAATATCAATAATGATTGCAGATTTAGCTACTATTCCTATGACTGAAATAGGGATACCAATTTTTAATGGGATAATACCAATTTTAGGATTATTATTAATGCATTTAATAATATCAATAATAAATTTGAAAAGTTTAAGAGGAAGAGAAATAATTTGTGGAAAACCTACAATTTTAATATATAGAGGAAAAATAGATGAAAAAGCATTAAAAAAAGAAAGATTTACAATTAATGAATTGCAGGAAAAATTAAGAGGAAATAATATTGTTAATTTAGGAGATGTAGAGTATGCAATTTTAGAAACAAGTGGGGAAGTAACAATTATACAAAAACCAGAAAAAAGAGGAACAATTCCAGAAGATTTTAATATTAAGCCAGATTATGAAGGAATACCATATGATTTAGTAATTGATGGGAAAATTATGAACAAAAATTTAAAAAGTATTGGAAAAAATTATTCGTGGTTAAAGAAACAAGTAGAAAAGTTTGGAATAAAACCAGAAGAAGCATTAGTTGTTACAATCGATGGGAAAGGTCAAATATTTTGTCAAAAAAAAGAAAGTGCATAATTGAAATGAGGAGGAAAAAATGCTTAAAGAAATTATAATTTGTATAACAATTATAATAACAATAGTTATAGGTAATAATATAACACAAGAATATACAACACAGGCAGTAGAAGAAATGACAAATTTATTAGAAAACGTTAGAACAATAATATTCGAAAGTAAAGAAAATATAGATATTAATGAAATTGGAGAAAGAATAGAAGGTATTAAGGTAGAATGGGAACAAAGACATGAAAAATTAGCGTATTATATAGAACATGATGAGTTGGAAAAAGTAGAAACAAATTTAACAGGATTAAAGGGAGAAATTGAAGCAGGAGAATATGGTGATGCCATGAGTCAATTAGATCAAAGTATTTTTTTACTTGAACATATTGAAGATAAATATGCATTTAATTTACAAAATATATTTTAAAAACCAGAGATTAACTCTGGTTTTAATAATTTATTTCTCATTAACTGTTTTTGCATATTTTTTCAATTTCTCATAAACTAAATAATTAACCGTGCCAGCAGGAAATTTTCCATCTTTATCTTTCTTACCAGCTGGAACGCCTGTTAAAACTTCAATACCTTCTTCTATTGTAGAAACCGAATAGATATGGAATTGTTTATTTTTAACTGCTTCGATAATTTCATCAGATAATTGTAAATTATCAATATTTTGGACAGGTATCATAACACCATGAGAACCATCTAATCCTCTCATTTTACATATTTGGAAGAATCCTTCGATTTTTTCATTAACTCCACCAATTGGTTGTATTTGGCCTTTTTGATTTACAGAACCTGTAACAGCAATTGCTTGATTAATAGGAATTCCAGAAAGACTAGAAAGTAATCCATATAGTTCTGTACTAGAAGCACTATCTCCATCTACTCCATTATATAATTGTTCAAAACAAATACTTGCTGTTAAGCAAAGAGGAATATCTTGGGCAAACATTTCCCCTAAATAACCTGTTAAAATAAGAACACCTTTTGAATGAGAAGGACCTGAGATTTCTACTTCTCTTTCTATATTAATAACACCACTTTTTCCAGTATATGTGTTTACAGTAATTTTTGCGGGTTTACCAAATGTATAGTCTCCAATACTCATAACAGTTAAACCATTTAGTTCACCTACTTCAAAGCCAGAAGTGTTAATTAAAAGTGAATTTTCTTTAATCATTTCTAAATATTTTGAATCATATTTTTTTACTCTTTCAACTCTTTCTTCTAGGGCTTTATCAATAAACTTTGAAGTTACAACTTTTGATTTTGAAATTTTAGCCCAAGTAGCAGCTTCACCAACTACTTGAATTAAGTCATCGAAACGTGTTGAAACTTTTTTATGGCTTCCTGCAAGTTTTGAAGCAAATTCAACTAAACGTCCCATTGCACTTTTATCTAAATGAGGTAGTTCCTCATGTTCACAAAATCCATGAATAATCTGGGCAAGTTTATTTAAATTTTCTGTATTAATTGGTGCTTCTGATTCAAATTCTACTTTGATTTTAAATAATTTTCTAAAATCTGAATCCATTGCAAGTAAAGTTTGGTAAATTGATTCATTTCCTATTAATATCACTTTTAGATTTAATGGAATTGGTTCAGGTTTTAATGAAACAAGGACCATAGAAGAACGTTGATCAGTAGTATTTTCAATACCTAATTCTTTCATACGTAAAGCCTTTTTTAAAGCTTCATAACACATACTATTTGCGAGTAAATCTTTAGCTTGAAAAATTATATAACCACCATTTGCTCTTTGCATCAATCCTGGTTTTAGCATAGTATGATCAGTTTTTAAAGCACCATAATAGTTCTCATATTCCAAAGAACCAAAAATGTTATTATAAGAGTAATTAGAATCCATTATAACTGGTGCACCTTCACAATTTGAGTTATCAATAAATAGATTAACACGATAATTCAAACAAGGATCTTGCTTTCTAATTGCAGGATTTTGTCCAGGTTGTTGAGGTTGTTTATTTTCATCCTCTAAAAAAAGTGGAATGTTTTTTAATACATCTTGTTTTACATCATTTAAAAATTGGTTTATTTTTTTATTTCTTTTATATTTAGATTTTAAGAAATTGATATGAACATTTACAGTAAGAAGAGCGACATTAGATTGCCATTCAGAAATTTTTTTATCAGATTGACGTTCAATTTCTTTTATTTGACTAATGGCATTCATAATTTGTTCTTGTACAATTACAGATTTCTCTTCATATTCTTGTTTTATTTGTTCATCTAATTTTTCAAATTCTTCTTCTTCGATAGTTTTACCATCAACAACAGGCATCATATATATGCCATTTTGAGCAGCCTTTACTTGAAAATTATATTTAGAGGCATCTAAATTTAGTTTTTCTAGTAAAGCAGAACGTTTTGCTTCAAATTCTTGTTTTATTAAAGCTTTTTCCTTTTCAAAATCATCATTATTAAAAGTCTTTTTTATATCTTTTCTAATTTCTTTTATAAATCCATCCATATCATCTTTAAAATCTTTTCCTTGACCAGCTGGCAAAGAAACAGCGATGGGTTCATTTGGATTATTAAAATTATATATATAGCACCAATCAGAAGGAACTTTTTTCTTTTTAGAAATTTTATCTAAATAATTCTTTGTATACATTGTTTTACCAACGCCACTAGGTCCTTCTAAGTATAGATTATATCCTTTTACATCTACTTGTAATCCAAATTCCAAGGCTTTTATTCCTCTATCTTGTCCAATACCAGACTGAATAGATTCTAATTCTTCTGTTGTATCAAACTTAAATAAATCAGTATTACAAGTCATTTTTAAGTCTTTATATGATAATTCATTTTTATTTTTCATTTGTTTCCTCCAATCATCTTTCTTCTATTATATCCAGTTCAAAGTTATTTTATATTACTTACTAAAAAAAGTAAAGAAAATGCTTAAAATTTATAAAAAATATTGCATTAATTGTAAAAATATGGTAATATTGATAAAATTTTTATTCATATGAAATATTTAAATCTAATTTTTTTATCATTAATCTTTAATATTCATTAAATTCCAGAACAAAAATCTATTTACTATTGACTTAAAATTTATATTGATGTAAAATAAACGAAAATGAGGTGATGTTATGGATGAAAAAATTTTATCAATACTTGTAGATATTCAATCAGATGTTAAAATTTTAAAACAAAACCAACAAGAAATGAAAAAAGATCAGCAAGAGATGAGGCAAGAACAAAATGGTATGAGAGAAGATATAAAAGTAATACAGCAAGAACAAACTAGTATGAAAGAAGGTATTAAAGCAATACAGCAAGAACAAACTGGTATGAAAGAAGATATTAAAACAATACAGCAAGAACAAACTGGTATGAAAGAAGATATTAAAACAATACAGCAAGAACAAACTGGTATGAAAGAAGATATTAAAACAATACAGCAAGAACAAACTGGTATGAAAGAAGGTATTAAAGCAATACAGCAAGAACAAACTAGTATGAAAGAAGATATTAAAACAATACAACAAGAGCAGATAATGATTAGAAAAGATCAAAAAGTTATGAAAAAAGATATTAAAAAACTGCAACAAGGACAAGTAAATATGAAAAAGGATATAGAAACAATGAAAGAAAGTCAAAGAATAAGTGGAATTAATATTGCAAAAATACTAGAAAAACAAAATGAAACATTTGCAATAATAAGAAAAATTCAAAATGATAATAAAGGAAGAGAAACAAATTTGAAAATTTTAAGATAAAATAAGTAATAATTGCATGTGAATAAAAATTGTAAGAATCCCTCAATATATAGTAAATATGAAGGGGTTCTTTTTTTAGAATTAGGAGTCAAAAAAACTAAAAACTATTGCAAAAACAACTAAATAAATATATAATAAAAACAATAATTTAACAAACTTGAAAGGATGTTAAAAGTATGAATAAAACTAAAAGAAAAATATTTGAAACATCAATGAAATTGTTCGCAAAAAAAGGATATGATGCAACTAGTATAGAGGAAATAACAGCGACAGTAGGAGTAGCAAAAGGAACCTTATATTATCATTTTTCAAGTAAAGAAGAGATTTTTAATTTTTTAGTAGAAGAAGGAATAAAATTATTACAAAATAGTATTGATATAAAAACATCAAAATTTCCGAACTATATTGACAAATTAAAAGCAATAATATTAATACAAATAAAAATAGTAGATAAATATGAAGATATAATAACAATATTATTGAGTCAATTTTGGGGAAATGAAGCAAGAAACAAAATGTGCAAAGAGCAAATATCAACATATATAAATAAAATAGAAGAAATAGTAAAACAAGGAATAGAAAAAAAAGAAATAAAACAAGGAAATCCACAAATAATAGCATCAGAAATATATGGACTAATTTGTTCAAGCTTAGTATATAAAAT
>CALXKA010000013.1 GCA_944388765.1 uncultured Clostridia bacterium | reverse complement strand
CTTAGCTCAGTTGGTCAGAGCAACCGGCTCATAACCGGTGGGTCCAAGGTTCGAATCCTTGAGGGAGCACCATTATTTTTTATATTTGGGTAGGTGGCCGAGTGGCTAAAGGCGGCAGACTGTGGTCTTTGGTTATCAAAAACCTAAACTTGCAGCTCATATAAGTGATTATATGATGAACATCAGGCTAATTCGGGGAAACCTTAACAGGAAAGCTGATGGCAATCCCGAGCTAGGAAAGCAATTTCCGAGTGTAGAGACTTTATACCTGATATCTTAGTAAAAAGATAAAGAGAAAGTCCAGACTACAAACATAATATTTTTATTGTGGTAGTGAAAACTATAGTGGTAAGAAATCTGTTCTCATTTGAGTACGAAGGTTCGAATCCTTCCCTGCCCACCAAAATACAAGGAAACTTGTATTTTATTTGTACTATCAACACAAACAAAAGTTTGAAAAGAAGTGCGTGATGTATTTTAAAACCAATAAAGAAAAAGGAAATTCTGGATTAGGTATGGCAATAGCATATTTTACAACTAATGGTTATGTAGTTGCTATTCCTTTAAATGATACACAAGATTATGATTTAATCATAGAAAAAGATGGTGAAATAAAAACAGTTCAAGTTAAATCAACAGGATGTAAAACCAAAAATAGAATATATCAGGTTGCATTAAAGAGTTGTGGTGGAACTAACGGAAAAACATATAAAACATTAATTGAAACTAAAGTTGATTTTCTATTTGTTCTGAATGAGAAATTAGAAATGTATTTAATTCCTAAAAATAAAATAAGAAATAAAGCCACTTTAAATTTATGTTAAAAATATAGTGAATATAGGGTTAAGATAGAAAGTTAAATTATTCAAATCAAAAATATAGGAGATTGCTATTAAATTTATAGATTTCTCCTATATTTAGTTTTTATGAATTACATAGTAATAATTTTTTTTGTAAAATCTAGATTATTCCAAGAATCAGCCTCATATCCGATAGTATATACATTAGTAGCCCATATGTCTTGGTTTAGCATTAATTGATAATTTTTATTAGGATTACTATCTAGATATCTTTTGACAGATGTTATGATTTCAAGTTTTGGATTTGCTTTAAGAATTTCTGATATAAGAAATTTACCTCGTTTATTAGTAGCAAGAACTCTAATATAAGGAGATGTTTTCTTAGACAAATCCATATCCTTTTTTGTAATACCTAGTAGTGCATAAAGTAATATACGTTGAATTCTAGTATTTGTATATCTTTTTGATTTTATAATATTTATAAATTCATTTAAAGTATTACAAGAATTTGCTGTATTTTTTAATGCAAATTCTAAACCTTCTGAAACATCAGGAAGTTTTGCTATTTCAGAGATATCCATTTTTCTTAAATTATATATAATTTCTTTTTCAAAAGCTGATAGATCAGGTACGACATGTCCTTGTTTTAAATTTTTAATCAATATAGAGTAACTAGGTTCTGGTAGCAAGTTTCTCAGAATATCAAATCCATTATTTTTCATGATATTTCTAATAGCAGTACTACTTGCTATATTATCAGAATAAGATAAATCATTATATCCATGAGCTGTTCTATGAATTGCAATAGGTTTTATATTGCTTTTATATTTTAATAAAGCTTTTAAATATTCAATACCTAAAATATTATTTGGTGATGATATTACATTGGTAAATCTTCTAATATCATTTAAATACATCATTAAAGCATTTTCACGTGCTTTTGGAAAAGATAATCCTTTTTTTAATTCATGTGATAAAAATGTTTTGTATTTCCTTGGCTCAGTGTATAGAACTTTTGCAATTTCATTTAAAGTACTAACATCAGCTGTTTCTGCACCAAAAGATAAATAGTCAACAACTTTTAATGAGTCAAGTATTTTTATTGCACCATCTGCAAAATTTTCAGCACTTGAAATGCTATATAGTACGGGTAATTCTAGAACTAAGTCAATACCACAATGAAGTGCACTTTCTGCTTTTGACCATTTGTCTATTATTGAAGTATTTCCACGTTGAGTAAAGTTCCCACTCATAATGGCAACTGTATATGTAGCACCTGTTTCTTTTTTTGATTGTTCCAAATGATATAAATGACCATTGTGGAAAGGATTATATTCTGCAATAATTCCTAAGACTTTACTCATATTTATCAAAAAACTCCTTTATAAAAATCTTGTATATTTATAAAATAACTGATATAATCATATCATAAAAGTTAATAAAATTCAATTATAAAGCACAATTTTAAGATTAAGTTAGAAATGAGAATTTGTTATAAGAGAGGAATAAAAATGGAAAAAGTTATAATATATACAGATGGAGCTTGTTCAGGTAACCCAGGACCTGGTGGCTGGGGAGCAATACTTATGTATCAAGGTAATAAAAAAGAAATTTCAGGAGGAAAAAGTAATACAACAAATAATGTTATGGAGTTAACAGCTGTAATAGAAGCACTAAAATTGTTAAAATATCCTTGTGAGGTAGAATTATATAGTGATAGTGCATATGTAGTTAATGCATTTATTCAAAAGTGGATTGATAATTGGATGAAAAATAATTGGAAAACATCAAATAAGGAACCTGTAAAAAACCAAGAATTGTGGAAAGAACTATATGATTTGACCCAAATACATAAAGTTAAATTTATAAAAGTCAAAGGTCATAGTGATAACGAATTTAATAATAGATGTGATGAGTTAGCAAGAAATGAAATTAAAAATTACTAAATATTACATTTATGTAACATCTAATAAAAATATTGAAAAAAATAGTAGCTTAAAGTATAATAAAATTGTATGACAATAAACAAAGGAGGAAGAATATGGATACCTTTGCGGACTATATATTAAATGAAGAAGATTTAGCAGCAAAAATGGAAATAATGTACTATTTATCTAAAAAAAGAAAAATCTTTTTTGATAAATCAGTAGTATTTAAAACAGAAATAGCAAGATTATTTTTAAATTATTCTAAAATAGAAGTTGATAAAAATCTTGTATTAACTGCTTGTTTATTATGTAATTGTAAAAAAATAGATAATGCACAAGATTTAGAAAAAATACATTCATATGCTAAAAATGGAGCAGAGTATTTAAGAGAAATTGGATTTGGAAAGCGTTTTTGTAAGATATGTGAGGAAATCAATAGATATAGTAATAGCAATCCAAGAGAAAGAGAAAGTGACATATTAGAATTAGTTGATCAATTTGGAGGGATGCTATTAGATAGACCTGAAAGAATAGGATTTAAACCAGATGAAGCATTAGTGTTATTAGAACATAGAAATTTAAAGGATCAATATAATAGATATCTAGAAACATTTATAGAATTTGTAAATTTCTTGGAAGAAATATATATAAGTGATGTAGTAAATATGACAGCACTAAGAAGATTAGTTAAAATATATAACGATACAGAAGAATTAACAAAATTTATACAAAAGGTAGTATATGATTATCAACCTAAAATAGATGAATTAATGCAAGCAAAAAATGATGAAATAGCAGATAAAATGTTTGGAAAAACTAAAACAACAGGTAGAGCTTTATTTAGTGAAGAGACTACAAAGAAAATTTTATCACACATGAATGATGAAAATTCTTTAATAATGAACACAAATGAAAACGAATGAAAGGGCGAATAAAATCGCCCAATTTTAAAGTTTAGGACTAGGAGGAGTAAAAAATGTACGAAATATTTGCAGATTTACATATTCATATAGGTAGGAGTGAAAGTGGAAAACCAATTAAAATAACGGCTGCAAAATCATTGAATTTTGCAAACATTGCAAAAGAATGTGTAGAAAGAAAAGGAATAAATGTATGTGGAATAATTGATTGCGCATCACCATATGTTATTGAAGATATAGAGAAGTTTTTAAAAACAGGTGAAGCATATGAATTAGAAGATGGTGGAATAATATATAAAGATAAAGTTTGTATATTATTAGGAAGTGAGGTAGAAACATCTGAAAAAGGTAGAAATGGAAAATGTGGTAGTGCTCATAATATTTGTTTCTTCCCTCATTTGAAAGACATAAAAGGATTTTCACAAGAAATGAGCCATCATATTAAAAATATTACATTAAGTACTCAAAGGTCAAATGTATCAGGATATGAGTTGATAGATATTGTAGAAAAATATAATGGAATACTAATTCCAGCACATATATTTACACCTCATAAAAGCTATTATGGAAATTGTACAGATAGATTAGAAAATATATTTAAAGAAAAATATAATAAGATATTTGCAGTGGAATTAGGTTTAAGCTCAGATACATATTTAGCTGATATGATATCAGAATTAGAAAATAAAACATTTTTAACAAACTCAGATGCACATTCTTTGCCAAAAATTGCAAGAGAATATAACAAAATGCAAGTAGAAGATATATCTTTTAAAGAAATAGTAAAAGCATTAAAAGGTGAAGATGGAAGAAAAGTTTTAGTTAATTACGGATTGGATCCAAAACTTGGTAAATACCATAGAACATATTGTGATGATTGTGAAAAAACAATAGAAACAAAAGAGCCTGTTGATAAATGTCCTATATGTGGAGGAAAGAATGTTACATTTGGAGTTTTTGATAGGATAGAATTAATACGAGATAAAAAAGAAAGCAAAAGCCCTAGTAATAGACCACCATATCAATATCAAGTTCCATTAGGATTTATTCCGGGTGTTGGTGGAAAAACAATAGAAAAATTATTAGATATATTCGAAACTGAAATGAATATATTACATAAATTATCAAAAGATGACATAGAAGCGGTTGTGGGCGAAAAGGTTGCAAATAACATTGTAAATGCAAGAGAAGGTAATTGCCAAGTACATAGTGGTGGTGGAGGAAACTATGGAAAAGTAGAGGTTAAAAAATAATTTATAGTTCTAAAAATTCTCCTTATAGAATACAAATTATGTATAAAAGATAAGGAGAAGACATATGAGTAAAAACAAGAGAAGATTATTTATACAAACGATAAAAGAGCATGTTTTAAATAACAAGAAGGAATATATTATAGTTTCAATTTTATTTGTTATAGGGATTTTTTTAGGAGTATTTTTTATCAATAATGTTAATGAAGAACCTAAAATTCAAATAACGGAGTATTTGAATCAATTTGTTGAACAATTGAAAAATACAGAGACTTTAAATAACATAGATTTATTAAAAACAAGCATTGGACAAAATATTATATTAGCTATTTGCTTATGGTTTTTTGGCACAACTATAATAGGAATTCCAATAGTTTTTGGAATCGTTGTGTATAGAGGATTTTGTTTAGGATACACAATAGCAGCTGCTATTTACGTAATGGGAATATCAAAAGGAATATTATTTATTTTTATATTATTATTATTACAAAATTTATTGATAATACCAGCAATTTTAGCTTTGGCTGTTAGTGGAATAAAATTATATAAATCAATTACAAAAGATAATAGAAAAGAAAATGTAAAATTAGAAGTAGTAAGACATACAGTATTTTCATTGATCATGTTGGGAATACTAATATTATCATCAGTGATAGAAATTTTTGTTTCAACTAATATTTTAAAACTTTGTATAAAATATTTTTAAAAAAATCTTGAAAAACTATTTACAATTTTTAAATAGTTTGATATAACATATGTAGTTTATGTAAATGAATTATTTTATTAAGGAATAGAGGTAGGTAAGGACAATGGAAAGACAATTAAAATACTTTTTTGATTTTTTGGAAAATGAAAAGAAACTATCAGAAAACACATTACAATCATACAAAAGAGATTTGAAACAATTTAAGAAATATCTAGAATCTTATGGACTTCGTTTTGATAGAGTCAAAAAAGAGGATATAGAAGACTATATAAAAGAGATGGCAGAAGATGAAAATAAAAAACCTGCAAGTATTTCTAGAAGTATAGCATCACTTAGATCATTTTATCAATTTATAGTGAAGAAAAAGAAAATAAAAGTAGATCCAACAAAAGATGTTAAAGCTCCAAAAGTAGAAAAAAGAGTACCAAGTGTTTTAACATCAGAGGAAGTTGAATTATTATTAGAACAACCAAAAGATATTGACTTAAAAGGAATTCGTGATAAAGCTATGCTTGAATTTGCATATGCTACTGGAATGAGAGTAACAGAAATAATTTCATTAAATTTAGATGATGTCAATTTAGAAGAAGGATATGTAACTTGCAAAAATGGAAATAAGCAACGTAACATACCATTAGGTAAAATGTCATTAAAAGCTTTAAAAGAATATATAGAAGAGGCAAGAGATATATTAATTAAAAGTGAAAGTGAACAAGCTTTATTTGTTAATATAAATGGTGGAAGATTAACTAGACAAGGATTTTGGAAAATTATAAAATATTATAAAGAACAAGCACATATAACAAAGGAGATAACACCACATGTATTGAGACATTCTTTTGCAACTCATCTTTTACAAAATGGTGCTGATATAAAAGCAATACAAACAATGCTTGGACATTCAGATATATCTTCAACACAAGTGTATATGCAATTCCAAGATGAAGGATTAAAAAATGTATATCGTAAAGCACATCCAAGAGCTTAAAATAAATATTAATATATTAGAAAAGGGCAATTTACATTGTCTTTTTTTTGTTGTTATGATATAATTTACACATATAAAAATAAGAAAAGGTGCCATAAAATGAAGAAAAAAGTAATGTTTATATCAAGCACAGGTGGACATTTAAGTGAAATGTTACAACTAGAACCATTGTTTGAGAAATATGATTATCATATAGTAACAGAAAAAGATGAAGCAAATGTAAAGTTAAAAGAAAAATATGGAGACAAATTAGATTTTTTACCATATGGAACAAGATCCAAAATATTTTCATATATATTTAAATATATATTACTTTGCTTTAAAACAATTTATTTATATTTTAAAATAAGACCAAAAGTTATAATTACAACTGGTACACATACAGCAGGTCCAATGTGTGTATTAGGAAAAATATTTGGGAGTAAAATAATATATATAGAAACATTTGCAAATCATCACAAAAAAACAGCAACCGGAAGATTAATATATCCAATAGCAGATTTATTTATAGTTCAATGGGAAGAAATGTTAGAGCTTTATCCAAAAGCAGTATATGGAGGTTCAATTTATTCATGATATTAATAATGTTAGGAACTCAAAATAATAGTTTTCATAGACTATTAGAAGAAATAGATAAATTAATAAAAAAAGAGATAATTACTGATGAAGTAATTGTTCAAGCAGGATATACTAAATATGAATCTAAAAATATGAAAATATTTAGTTTAGTACCATTAGAAGAATTAGAAAAATTAGTACAAAAAGCAGATTTAGTTATAACTCATGGTGGAGTAGGTTCTATTATTTTAGCTTTAAAAAAAGGTAAAAAGGTGATTGCAGTACCAAGACTTCATGAGTATCAAGAACATGTAAATGATCATCAAAAAGAAATTGTAGAAACATTTGATGAAAAAGGATATATAATAGGAATACAAAAAATAGAAAATCTGGAAAAAGCAATAGAAAAAAGCAAAAAATTTGTACCAGAAAAATATCAATCTAATAATAAAAAGATGTTAAATATAATTGAAAATTTTATAGATAATTTGAAATAAGAGGAAATATTATAAAAAGGAGAAATTTAAGTGACAAAAATAGAAATATCAAACAGACTAAAAGAGGGGATGAAAAAAGGGATAAAAGGATTAAATAAAGGTATTAATTCTATATATTTTGCTATAATCATTGGTATTTTGATACTTGCAAAAACATTTTTGTTTTATTATCATACAATTGCAATTAATGAACAATTATATATTGACACAATAATTGGAACAATTAGTTTTATTGTTGTAATAGTCTGTTTTTTATGTGTGTTACCAAATAGATTAAGAGCAACATTTGCAATTATTGTAGATTTTGTAATTAGCATAGTATTATTTGGAGATAATATTTATTACAATTATTCTAATAGTGTATTATCAATTGCTCAAATTACTAATTTGCAGTATGGTGGAGAGATAATGAGTACACTACCAATGGTGTTAAAATTATATCAAATACTATATTTCATAGATATTGTGATTTTACTAATATTATTAAGTACTAAAAATATAAAAATAGAAAAAAAAGATAGAAAAACAAAGAAACAATTACTTGGAAAAGGTATATTAGGAATAATTGGAGTTATTATCTTTTGTGTAATAGGTGTACAATATGTAGAAAAGGGAAAAGATAAGTCATATAATAAAGATTTACAAATTAGAGAAGCGACGATTTTTGGGTACCATATTTATGATATTGAAAATATGATAACAATGAAACAAAATACAAGATATAAAGATAAAGATGAAATGATTAAAGACTATGAAAAACTAAAACAAGAATATCAAGAAGAATATGGATTAGTTAAATACCCATCATTTGAAGGAATAATAGAAGGGAAAAATGTAATAATTTTACAATTAGAATCTCTTCAAAATTATGTTATTAATAAAACTTTAAATGGTAAAGAAATCACACCAAATTTGAATAAATTTTTAAGGGAAAATATTACTTTTACAAATATGAATATGCAAAGTTATTCTACAACAGCAGATAGTGAACATTCTACAATTACATCATTATATCCAATGGAAAATGGAATGTCTTTTGCAAAATATTATACAAACACATATGATACAATATTTGATAATTTTAATAGTGCTGGCTATGACACATCGTTTATGCATGGTAATTACGCATATTTTTGGAATAGAGGAAATGTATATTCAAGATTAGGTTTAGATCATTTAGAATTAAAAGAACAATTTGCAGATGTTTCAGAAAATGTTAGTGAATATTTATCAGATGAGCTTTTATATAGACAAGCAGTTCAAAAATTAAGTTCATATGAGAAGCCTTTCTTCACATATATTGTTGCAGCATCTTCACATACTCCATTTACATTAGAAGGTTTGCAAGATAGAAGTAAAATAAATATAGATGTTGGAAAATATAAATATAGCTTTTTTGGAAATTATATTGAAGCAGTAAATTATGCAGATTATGCTTTTGGAGTTTTTATAGAAGAACTAAAAAATGCAGGTTTGTACGATGATACAGCAATATTAGTTTTTGGAGATCATAATGGATTAAGTATGTATGATGAACAAATGCTAGATTTCTTGGCTCAAACTGATACTAATTTAACAGATGTTGATATAAAGCTAAATTATACAAATGTAGTTTGCGGAATGAAAATTCCAGGAATTGAAAAATTAGTAATAGATAAACCTGTAACGAAGTTAGATATAAAACCTACTTTTAGCTTTTTATGTAATATTCAAGATGGAGTTTCATTAGGTACAAATATGTTTGCAAGTAAAGATTTTGTATCTCTAAATAATGAAAGAATTATAAGTAGTAGATATTATTATGATGAAATATGGTATGATATTCTAAGTGGAGAAGCTGTTGATATCGAAGCATTAGATGAAGAAACAAAAGAGTTATTAAATAGATATGAAAGACAAATGAGAACAGAATTAGAAATATCAAATTCTATTAGTATTAATAATTTATTGAAATAAAATTAAAAGGAATGATAATAATGGATGAAGAAAGAATTATTAGTCCAGAACTTGAAAATTCAAGTGAAGAAAAATTAGAAAATTCATTAAGACCCAAAACATTA
Source organism: uncultured Clostridia bacterium (assembly GCA_944388765.1). GTDB lineage: Bacteria > Bacillota > Clostridia > TANB77 > CAG-508 > CAG-269. The sequence continues at coordinate 21,133 of CALXKA010000013.1, read as the reverse complement.
GATGAATATATTGGACAAGATAAAGTAAAAGAAAATATGAAAATATATATAGAAGCGGCAAAAAAGAGAGGAGAGCCATTAGACCATTGTTTATTTTATGGACCACCTGGACTTGGAAAAACAACTTTATCAAATATAATTTCAAATGAAATGAATTCAAATATAAAAATAACATCAGGACCAGCAATAGAAAAACCAGGTGATTTAGCAGCATTACTTACAAACTTGTCTGAATTTGATGTGCTATTTATTGATGAAATTCATAGATTGAGTAAAAGCGTAGAGGAAATTCTATATCCAGCATTAGAAGATTATACATTAGATATAATTATAGGGAAGGGACCAAGTGCAAGGTCAATACGTTTAGATTTACCTAAATTTACATTAATAGGAGCAACAACAAAAGCTGGATCTCTTACAACACCACTAAGAGACAGATTTGGTATAGTACATAGATTAGAACTATATTCACCAGAAGATTTGACTAAAATAATAAAAAGATCAAGTGGTATATTAGGAGTAAAAATAGATGATGAAGCGGCAAAAGAGATAGCAAGAAGATCAAGAGGAACACCTAGAATTGCAAATAGATTATTAAAAAGAGTAAGAGATTATGCAACAGTGCTAGGAAATGGTGATATAGATAAAAAAATAACAAAGCATGCATTAAATAAACTAGAAATAGATGAATTAGGTTTAGATGATATTGACAGAAAAATATTAGAAACAATGATAGTACAATATAATGGAAAACCAGTAGGAATAGAAGCTCTTGCAACAACAATAGGAGAAGAAGTAGATACAATAGAAGATGTATATGAACCATATTTAATACAAATAGGATTTATTGCAAGAACTGTAAGAGGAAGACAAGTTTTGCCACCAGCATACAAACATCTAGGATATGAAATGTCTAATTAGAGACATTATTAATTGAGATATTTCAATTTAATATAATCTAAAAATAAAGGAAGTTAAAGAAATGAAATTATTATTACATACTTGTTGTGCACCATGTAGTGTATATTGTATAGATAGTTTAAGAGAAGAAGGAATAGAGCCAACAGTATATTGGTTTAATCCAAACATACATCCATATATGGAATATAAGGCAAGAAGAGACTGCCTAAAAGAATATACTAAAAGTATAAATGTAGATGCTATATTTGAAGAAAATTATGGATTAAAAGAATTCTGTAAAAATACTATAAATAATTTGGATACAAGATGTAGAGATTATTGTTATCCTGTAAGATTAGAACAAACAGCAAAATATGCAAAAGAAAACGGATTTGACACTATTTCTACAACATTATTAGTAAGCCCATATCAAAATCATGAAGCCTTAATTGAGGTTGCAAAATTTATGGCAAAAAAATATGAGGTGGAATTTTTATACAGAGATTTTAGAGTTGGTTTTAGAGAAGGACAAAATAAAGCAAGAGAATTAGGATTATATATGCAAAAGTATTGTGGTTGTATATTTTCAGAAGAAGATAGATATCAGAAGAAAATTGAGAAAGATAAGAAGAAAAAATTGGAGGTATTAGATGTTAGAAAATAAATTAGGGATAACTAATTCAATAGAATTTGCAAAAGAGGAAGAGAGAATAACAAAAATAAAAGCAAGAAAATTGTTTGAAACAAAAAAATTAGATACGTTTGAAATAGGAACTTTTAAGGGGTTAGTACAAATACATAATTATTTATTTGAAGATATATATGAATTTGCAGGGAAAATTAGAACTCAAAATATATCAAAAAGTAATTTTAGATTTGCATCAGTTATGTATTTGAAAGAAGCTTTAAGAAAAATAGATGAAATGCCACAATCAACTTTTGACGAGATTATAGAAAAATATGTAGAAATGAATATAGCACATCCATTTAGAGAGGGAAATGGAAGAAGTACGAGAATTTGGCTAGATATGATTTTGAAAAAGGAAATTGGAATGGTAGTAGACTGGAATAAAATTGATAAGCAAGACTATTTACTTGCAATGGAAAGAAGTCCAATAAAAAATACTGAAATCAAACTTTTGTTAAAAAGTGCTTTAACAGACAAAATTAATGATAGAGAGGTATACATGAAAGGTATAGATGCAAGTTATAATTATGAAGGATATAACTTATATAAAACAGAGGATTTAGAAAGTTAAAAATAAAATGTAAAAATAGATAAACAACTTGAATATACTTATTTAAGTAAAAATTAAAGGAGGAATATCATGGAAAAAACTTTAAATGTAATAATTAGTAATTGTCCGCAAAATCATAAATGTCCTGCTGTAAAAGTATGTCCAGTAGGAGCATTAACACAAAAAGATTTTGAAGCACCAAAGGTTGATTTAGATAAATGTATAAGATGTGGAAAATGTTCAAATTTTTGCCCAAAAAAGGCCTTAGTATTGAATTAATTTTACAAAATTAAAAGAATGTGAAGGGAAAGCGAATAGATGGAAAGTGTAAAAGAAAAAGTAACTAAATATTGGAAAAAAAGTTTAATATATTTATTTTTAATTTCATGTGTTCTATTTGCAATTCCATCTATTTATTATATTGTGCAAAATAAAACAGTATTTGAGTTTGAACCATATTTTAAATTTCTATTAAATAATTCAAATCGTATTGACCAAACTGTTATATATATTATAATATTAGGATTAATGACATTTTTTTATTGGAAAGTTATAAAGAATAGGAAGAGTATTTTTCTAACAACAAAGAAAATGTTTATTTGGATTATAGTAATTGCAATAGTATTTATTGCAGTATTGCCATTTATGTGTTCAGATGTTTTTTATTATTTAGGTATAGGTAGATTAGCAGGAACTTATGATCAAAATCCGTATTATGTGACAATTAGTGATTTTGTAGAACAAGAAAATAATAAACAATTATTAGAAAATGATACAGTGTTAGGACAAGGTTATATAAATGACTGGGGAGATACAACAGTTGTATATGGACCAATATGGACATTAATATGCCAATTTATAGGGGCTATTTCATTTGGAAATATTGATATTGGATTATTAATATTTAAACTTATAAATGTTATAGTACATGTTTTAAATGCCTATTTTATATATAAAATTTCGAATAAAAAAAGTTTCACATTACTATATGCACTAAATCCTTTTATATTAATAGAAGGAATATCATCAGTGCATAATGATATATTTGTAGTATTTTTTGTTTTACTTGCTTTATTTTTCTTAACTAAAAAGAAAAATCTATTATGTAGTATAATCTTTTTAGCGCTTGCAACAGCAATAAAATATTTTACAATTATATTACTACCATTTCTAATAATATATTATTTTAGAAAAGAAAAGCCAAAGATAAGACTACTTAATTGTATAAAATATGGAGTGATATTTTTAGTAGTTTTAATAATACCATATTTAATATATATACAAGATATGCAAGTGTTTGCAGGATTATTTACTCAACAAGGAAAACTTGCTAAAAGTATTTATATTATAATTACAGAATATTTTACAAGTCCAGAAGGATTAGTAGATACTGTGAAAAATACATTATTAGGAGTATTTACAATAATATATGCAGCATATTGTATTATATTATTAAATAAAAAAGATATAAGTTTTAGAAAAGAAATGCAAAATGCAAATTATTTTATAATGTTTTTCTTATTTTTCTTGATAACAAATTTCCAGCCTTGGTATATAATGTGGCTATTTCCACTAATTATCTGGCAAAAAGCAGAAAATATAAGATGGATTATGCAAATATCATTAATTGCTGAATTTGCAAACAGTATATTTTTGGCATATAGTGAAGGATGGCAAAACGGAACTCCTTTTGTATATATCTTAACATCACTAAGCCTTGCAATGTGGATCGTAAATGAAAAAATTAGAAATAATAGAAAAATAAAATCTTTTAAATTAAGGGAGGACTAAGTTTGGATAAGTTAGTTTTAGTAGATGGAAATAGTATAATGAATAGAGCATTTTATGGAATTATGGGAAGCAGGATGCTAACAACAAAAGATGGAACATACACAAATGCTATATACGGATTTTTAGCAATTCTTTTTAAATTATTAGAAGATGTAAATCCAAAGTATTTGGTTGTGGCATTTGATTTAAAAGCACCTACTGCAAGACATAAGCTTTATGAAGGATATAAGGCAAATAGAAAGGGAATGCCAGATGAACTTGCAGAACAAATGCCTATAATAAAAGAAATACTAAGAGCTATGAATATTGATATAGTTGAAATGGAAGGCTATGAAGCAGATGATGTTTTAGGAACACTTTCTAGATATGGAGAAAAAGAAGGAGTAGAAGTAATAATACTTTCAGGAGATAGAGATACATTTCAACTTGCAACAGATAAAACAACAATTAGAATTCCACATACAAAAGGTGGGAAAACTGAAACTGATGAATATAATAGAGAAAAAATAGTAGAAAAATATGGATTAGAACCAAAACAATTAATAGATGTTAAAGGTTTGCAAGGAGACTCATCTGATAATATACCAGGAGTTCCAGGAGTGGGAAAAAAAACAGCTTTATCTTTAATCCAAAAATATGGTTCAATAGAAAATTTATATGACAAATTAGAAAAAGGAGAAGATGATTTAAAAGGAAAGCAGAGAGAAAAAATAGAACAAAATAAAGAATTAGCTTTTTTATCAAAAGTACTTGGAACAATTAATTTAGAAGTACCAATTCAAGATACTTTGGAAGATTTTAAAGTAGAAGAATGGGATAAAGAAAAGGTATATGAATTATTTAAAAAACTTAATTTTAAAAGATATATTGATAGATTCTCTTTATCAGATGAAGGAAAAGAAGAAAAAATAGAAAAAGAAAAATTAAAAATCATAGATAAAAATATAGATGAAGTAATAGAATTAATAAAGAATCAAAAACAGATGATAATATATTTAGATACTAAACAAGATGAAAATCCAAATAAAATAATTAAGGAAAAAATATCAAGTATTGCAATATATGATAATTTTAGTAAAGATGCTATATTTTTAAATTTTAATGAAGAAAAAGATGTAAGTAAATTAAAAGAAATTTTGGAAGATAAAGAAATAAAGAAAATAGGTATTAATTTAACTAAAATGTATATATTATTAAAACAATTAGATATTACGTTAGATGGTATATATTATGATATAGCTATTGCTTCATATATATTAAATCCAAGTAACAATAAATTGGAAATAGAAAATCTAATAGACAGATTTTTAGACATTAATGTTAATGAATTTATAGATAAACAAGATAGTAAGCAGATTAATTTATTTGATGAAATTCCTTCAAATGAAAAAGAAAGAGAAAAATGTGCAGAATATTGTATGGCTATTTCAAAAATAAAAGATATTACAGAAAAAAAGTTAGAAGAAATAAACGCTTTAAAACTATTTAATGAAATAGATATGCCAACAGTTGAAGTATTATCAGATATGCAATGGAATGGAATGTATGTTGATGAAAAAGAATTAGAAGAATTTGGTCAAGAGCTAAAAGAAAAATTGGGGATTTTGACAAAAGAAATATATGAAATGGCAGGAGAAGAATTTAATATTAATTCTACTAAACAATTAGGGGAAATTCTTTTTGAGAAAATGAAATTACCTGTTGTAAAGAAAACAAAAAGTGGATATTCAACAGATGTTGATGTTTTAGAAAAGCTAAAAAAAGAAGATCCAATTATTGAAAAAATATTAGATTATAGACAATTAATGAAATTAAATTCAACATATATAGAGGGATTAAAACCATATATAAATCCAAAAACTAAAAGAATACATTCATTTTTCCATCAGACAATAACAGCAACAGGACGAATTAGTTCAACAGAACCTAACTTGCAAAATATTCCTACAAGATTTGAGTTAGGTAAAAGAGTTAGAAAAGTATTTAAACCAGAAAGCGGAAAAGTATATTTAGATGCAGATTATTCACAAATAGAATTAAGAGTTTTAGCACATATATCAGGTGATGAACATATGATACAAGCATTTAAAGAGGGACAGGATATTCATAAACAAGCTGCATCAAAAGTGTTTAAAACTCCGATTGATGAGGTAACAAAAGAACAAAGAAGTAATGCAAAAGCCGTTAATTTTGGAATAGTTTATGGTATTAGTGATTTTGGATTAGGTGAGCAACTAGGGATATCAAGAAAACTTGCTAAACAATATATAACAGAATATTTAGAACAATATTCAGGAATAAAAGCTTTTATGGAAAATATTACAGAAGAGGCAAAAGAAAAAGGTTATGTTGAAACTTTATTTCATAGGAGAAGATATATACCTGAATTGAAATCAAACAATTATATGGTTAGACAATTTGGTTCAAGGGCAGCAATGAATACACCAATTCAGGGAACAGCAGCAGATATTATGAAAATCGCTATGATAAAAGTATATAGAGAATTAAAAAAGAGGAACTTAAAATCTAAAATAGTATTGCAAGTTCATGACGAAATGATGCTAGAAGTCTTACCAGAAGAAAAAGAAGAAATAAAATTAATGATGAAAGAAGCAATGGAAACAGCAGCTAGTTTAAAAGTACCATTAATAGCTGATATATCAGAGGCTGATAATTGGTATGAATGTAAATAAAGGGGATAATATTAATTTTGAGGAGGAAAAAAATTTGAAGAACAAAAAGATACTTGTAATAATAGCGATAATTATTATTGTAATTGTTTTTCTGATTTTTGCAAGGATTCCTATTTTAAAGATAATGTATCCGAAAACTTATGAAGAAGCAGTTTTAATATATAGTGAGGAATATAATGTTGATAAAAACTTAATTTTAGCACTTATTAAAGCTGAAAGTAATTTTGATGAAGATGCAATTTCTAATAGAAATGCAATAGGACTTATGCAATTAATGGAAGAAACAGCAAAAGATGTTGCAAATAGAAATGGAATTGAATTAGATGATGAAAATATAAAAGAAGAACTTAGAGATGTATATAAAAATATAGAAATTGGAACAGCATATATTGCAAGTTTATTAGAGCAATACGAAAATACAGAAGTAGCACTTGCAGCATATAATGCAGGGATTGGAACAGTCGATAATTGGATAGAAAAAGGTATAATAAAAAAAGATGGTACAGATATTGAAAATATACCTTACAAAGAAACAAATTATTATGTCAGAAAAATATTAAGAGATTATGATATATATAATGAATTGTATTAGTAAAATGAAAAAGGGAAAAATAATATAATTATCTTCCCTTTTTCTTGTTAGTAATTGACAAATCATTTGGTTACAATATACCACTTTTTATCTTTATTAGAAAAATAAGTGGTTACATCAGGATGACCTTGCCAACTTCTCCGGATTTCCATCGTAAGCGTCAGATTTGTTTGTAAACGGCATAGATGAAATTTTGTACTCCTCATAAACGATTTTTCCGAATTCTAACATAACAAATTCTCCTTTCTAGGTTGATACTTATATTATACCATAAATACATAAAATATTCAATTTATGTAAATTTTTAAAAGAATAAAAAATCAATTATGATATAATAGATAAGATAAAGAAGAAAAATGTGTTAAATACTGGACAAATGATAAAAAATGCAATAAAATAGATGTGTTAAAAATAGAAGGAGAAAAGAAATGCTAGTAGAACAAATAATTTTTACATTTATTTCATTTGCAATATTTGTGCTGATGTTTTTTAGAATGATAAAGAATAATGATACAACATATGTTGCAGTTTTAGTAGTAGAAGTTTTTGGGATTGCTTTAAATTTTTTAGAAGTATTATTTGATATAAAACTTAATATGTTATTTTTAATACTTAAATATATTTTAGCAATTTTAATACCAATATTTATTATAATCCTAGAAAAAAAAGGAATAATGTTACTTGAAATATGGAACTTACAAAAAGCTAAAATGTCGATATTTTTAGGTAATGATAAAGAAGCAAAGCAAGCACTATTAAAAGTACTAGATAGAAATCAAAATAGTTATAAAGCTCATCTTATGTTAGCACAAGTATATGAAAATGAAGGTGGCATGAGAAAAGCAATAGATGAATATGTGCAAGCAATAGATTTGAATAAAAAGGATTATGAGTCATATTATAAAGTTGCAAAACTTTTAAATGGCTTAGATAAAAAAGAAGAAGCTTCACAAATGTTATTTAATTTATTAAATAAAAAACCTGAAATAACAAAAGCAAGTATGTTATTAGGAGAAATATTGATAGATGCTAAAATGTATAAAGAAGCAGTAAATGTTTATCAAGAAGCTTTAAGGTTTGATCAAGTAAATTATGATTTATATTATAACCTAGGTATTGCATATACTATGTTAAATGATTTTCAAAATGCAAAAACTTGTTACGAAAAGGCTGCTGAACTTAATTCTCTTTTATATAATGCAAAATATTCATTAGCAGAAATTGCATTGATATATAAAGATTTAGAAGAAGCAGAAAAAAGATTTTTAGAAGTAATTGAAGATGAAGAATTATCAGCAGATGCATATTATGAATTATCTAAAATATATTTAATTAAAGGGGATAAAGAAATAGCTATAAAATATATAAATACAGCAATAGATGCAAATTCTAAAAAAATAGTTGAAAAAGTAAAAAAGGATCCAATATTTATACCAATAATGGCAAAAATATCTATACCATTTAATTTAGAAGAACCAGAAATAGAAGATGAAAAAAAGAAACTTAAAGAAAAGGAAAGGGAAGCAAAAGAGCATTTAGAAGAAATGAGTGAATTAACAAGAAATTTAAGCTATAATGATATAAAATTGCTAAAAAAGAATGGGGAAGAGAAAAAAGAAACTTCGAAAGAGGAAAAAGAAAATGGAAGGGAAAGAGCTGAATAAAATATTTTAGGAGGTTTCTATGTCAGATAATTTTGCAGTAATTGGTGGAGATTTAAGAAATATAGAACTAGTAAAATTATTAGCAAAAGATCAAAGAAAAGTATTTACATATGGATTAGAAGAAAATAAAGAACTATTAGAAAATTTAAATAACAATATTATAATATGTAAAGATATAGAAGAAATTTGTAGTAATGTAGATATAGTAATAAGTTCAATACCTTTTTCAAGAGATGGTAAGACAATATATTGTGAATTTTCAAAAAATAGAATAAATATAATAAGTTTTTTTGAAAAAATGAAAGGAAAAACTCTAATTGCAGGAAGTATAAATACCAATCTAATTGATGAAGCTTTAAAGAGAAATATAAAGATAATAGATGTAATGAAAAATGAAGAATTAGCAATATTAAACACGATAGCAACAGCAGAAGGAACGATACAAACAATGATTTCAAATACTAAAAATATTATTCATGAAAGCAATATATTAATTTTAGGGTTTGGTAGAGTTGCTAAAACTTTGGCAAAAAAGTTACAAGGATTAGTTAGAAATGTAGATTGTGCTTCAAATAACAAAGAAGAGTTAGCATGGATTGAAGCTTTTGGATATAATGTTATTAATTTAGAAAATTTAGTAGAAAATATTTTTAAATATGATATAATTATAAACACAATTCCAGCTATAATACTTAATTATGAAAATATGAAATATATAAGAAAAGATACTTTATTAATTGATCTAGCATCAAACCCAGGAGGAATAGATAAAAATGAAGCAGAAAATGAAGGTCTGAAATTAATACACGCATTAGGATTACCAGGAAAAATTGCACCTGTTACTTCTGCTAAATTTATTAAAAAAATAGTTTATGAGATATAAAATTACAAATGTGAAAGGAAGATAAATAAAATGGAAATATGGCAAGCAATTATATTAGGAATAGTACAAGGGTTAACAGAACTGTTACCAATATCTAGTTCGGCACATTTAAATTTAATACCATGGATATTTAATTGGAATATGCCAGAAAGTTTTGATGTGGCATTACATTTTGGAACTTTACTTGCAATTGCATTATTCTTTTTTAAGGATTGGATAGAGTTAATAAAAGGTGGATATAAGCAAGTAGTAAAAAAAGAAAAATCAGATGAAGGAAGAATGTTTTGGTATATAGTACTTGCAACAATACCAGGTGGAGCAATAGGATTTATATTAGATCACTTTGTTGGAGATAGTCTAAATATGCCACTATTAATTGCAGGAGCATTAATAATAATGGGAATAATTTTATATGTTGCAGATAAAAAAGCACCAACAAAAACTGAATATAAAGATATGACTTTAAAACAAACATTTTTAATAGGATTATCACAAGCATTAGCATTTATTCCAGGAGTATCACGTTCTGGTGTTACTATGACAACAGGAAGAATAATGGGTGTTTCAAGAGAATCAACAGCAAAATATTCATTTATGTTATCAGCACCAATTGTGTTAGGTGCAACAATATATAAATTTAAAGACTTTATATTTGATATACCTTTTGTTGTTGGAGTTTTAGCAAGTTTTATATCAGGTTTATTAGTAATTAAGTTTTTATTAGAATACTTAAAGAAAGGTAGTTTTAAAATATTTGCTATATATAGAGTAATTTTAGGTATTATAATTATTGGAATATATTGTGCTAGAATTTAAAAAAATATATATTAATAAGAACCAACAAATTTAAGTAGTTGGTTCTTATTTTGATATTTAATTACTAATTTCTTCGTTTTCCAAAAATAGAAAGAATACGAAGAAATATATTAATAAAGTCAAGATATAATTGCATAGCACAATAAATATGAATCTTTTCACTAGCTATATTGGGATCTTGTTGTAAAAGCTTAATCTTATTAATATCATAAATTGTTATTCCAAAGAATAAAATTAAAATTGCCCAATCTAAAAATAGTTCAAAAGTAGAATTTTGCATAAAAATATTAATAATGCTAAGAATAATACCTGCTATCAAAAATACTGTTAAATAAGGTCTCCAAGATGTTAAATCTTTTTTTGTGTTATATCCAATAAGACCTAAGACTCCATAAATCAAAGCTGAAATTATAAAAATGTACATAATAGAAGTTAATTCAAAGACTGCAAATATAACAGATAAAGTAACACCATTAATCATTGCATATACAAAATATAGAATTCCTACTAATGTAGGTGGCATTTTTCTAAATAGTAAACTAAAAACTAGAACAACTACTAATTCTAAAATTAATAGCCAATTAAAATAGTCTCCCAAAACGATGTCAATAAATAAACCAGAGTAATAAGTATAACATGCAATAATTGCAGAACCTAAAAGGCCTAAAAACATCCAGAAAAAGGTCTTACCAAAAATCTTATTTTCAGATATAGGTTGTTGGTTAGAAATATTTTCTTCCATATAAATCTCCTTTCAATATAGTATATGTAAAAATATTAATAAAATTATATAATAAAAAAATGTATAAAACAATAGAAAATAATAGAAAAAAATGATATAATGCAAAGGAATTGAGAAAGGAGAAAAAGGATGTCCAATTTTGTACATTTACACATACATAGTGAGTTTAGCTTGCTAGATGGAGCAAATAGAATAAAAGATTTACCAGTAAGAGCAAAAGAACTTGGAATGGATGCAATTGCTTTAACAGATCATGGTGTTATGTATGGAGCAATTGATTTTTATAAAGCTTGTAAAAAAGAAGGAGTAAAACCAATTATTGGTTGTGAAGTTTATGTTGCGCCTCGTTCTAGATTTGATAAGGAACCAAATATTGATAATAAATATAATCATTTGATACTACTTGCTAAAAATAATCAAGGATATAAGAATTTAAGTAAATTAGTTTCATTAGGTTTTGTAGATGGATATTACTATAAACCTCGTATAGATTTAGAAATATTAGAAAAATATCATGAAGGACTAATTTGTTTAAGTGCTTGTCTTGCAGGAGCAGTAAATCAAGCTTTATTAAATGGAAATCAGGAAAAGGCAGAAGAAGTAGCTTTATGGCATAAAAGAGTTTTTGGAGATGACTATTATATAGAAATTCAAAATAATGGAATAAAAGAACAAGTATTAGCAAACCAAAAGCTAGTTAGCTTGGCTAGAAAATTAAATATTCCATTAGTTGCAACTAATGATGCACATTATTTAAAAAGAGAAGATGCATATAATCACGAAGTTTTACTTTGTATACAAACAGGTAAGAGAATGAGTGATATAGACAGAATGAGATTTGATACAGATGAACTATATGTAAAATCACCAGAAGAGATGATAGAATATTTTAAAGCTTTTCCTGATGCAATAGAAAATACGGTTAAAATTGCAGATCAATGTAATGTAGAATTTGAATTTGGACATACAATATTACCAAACTATGATGTACCAGAAGAATATCCAACACATTATGATTATTTCAAAAAATTATGTGATGATGGTATAAAAAAGAGATATGGAGAAAATCCAAGTAAAGAAATTTTAGATAGAGCAGAATATGAGATTAGTGTCATAAAAAAAATGGGGTATGTGGATTATTTCCTAATTGTATGGGACTTTATTCATTACGCTAAAACTCATAATATACCAGTAGGACCAGGACGTGGTTCCGGTGCTGGTTCAATAATTGCATATGCAATAGAAATAACAGATATTGATCCTATGAAATATGGATTACTATTTGAAAGGTTTTTAAACCCAGAAAGAATTAGTATGCCAGATTTTGATGTTGATTTTTGTTATGAACATAGGCAAGATGTAATAGAGTATGTTGCAAATAAGTATGGACATGATCATGTATCACAGATAATAACATTTGGAACAATGTCAGCTAGAATGGTAATAAGAGATGTAGCAAGAGTTTTAGATGTACCATATGCAGAGGCAGATAGTTTAGCAAAAATGATACCAAATGAATTACATATTACAATAAAAAAGGCATTAGAACAAAATAGAGAATTAGCAGATTTATATAATACAGATGAAACTGTAAAAAAGGTATTAGATATAGCAATGGGACTAGAAGGAATGCCAAGACAGGCTTCAACTCATGCTTGTGGAATAGTTATAACAAAAGAACCAGTAGATAATTACGTCCCTTTATATGTTCGTGATGGTCAAATTTCAACACAATATATAATGACAACACTAGAAGAATTAGGACTTTTGAAAATGGACTTTTTAGGATTAAGAACATTGACAGTTATTCAAGATACGATTAATTTGGTTAGAGAAAATAGAGGGATAGATGTTGAATTTGATAAAGAAATGGCAGATCCAAAAGTATATAAATTATGGCAAGAAGGTAAATCTTGTGGAATATTTCAGTTTGAATCACAAGGAATGACCAATTTTATGAAAGAATTAAAACCAGACTGCCTAGAAGACTTGATAGCAGGTGTTTCACTATATAGACCAGGACCAATGGATCAAATACCAAGATATATTAGAGGAAAACAACATCCAGGGCACAATGAATATACACATCCAAGTTTAGAGCCAATATTAAATGTTACATATGGGTGTATGGTATATCAAGAGCAAGTAATGCAAATTGTTCGTGATTTAGCAGGATATTCACTTCGGTAGAGCTGATTTAGTAAGAAGAGCAATGGGAAAGAAAAAACTTGATGTAATGGCAAAAGAAAGAGAAGTATTTATAAATGGACAAGTAGATGAAAATGGAAATGTAATAGTTCCAGGTTGTGTAAGAAATGGAATAGATGCAGAATCTGCAAATAAAATATTTGATGAAATGGCAGAATTTGCAAAATATGCATTTAATAAATCACATGCAGCATGTTATGCAGTAGTGGCATATAGAACAGCATATCTAAAAGCATATTATCCAGCTGAATTTATGGCAGCAACACTAAATAGTTTTTTAGGAAATTTAGATAAAATACCACAATATATAGATGAGTGTAAATCACTTGGAATAGAAATATTAAAACCTGAAATAAATAAAAGTAGTACTAAATTTACAGTTGAAGATGGAAAAATTCGTTTTGGATTAGGAAGTATAAAAAATGTAGGAACAGTACCAGTAGATAACATTGTTAAAGAAAGAACAGAACATGGTAAATATAAAAACTTTATAGATTTTTGCGAAAGAATAGCAGATGAAGCGGTAAATAAAAAATGTATTGAAAGTTTAATAAAAGCAGGAGCTTTTGATGAATTTGAACAAACCAGGAGTACATTGCTTGCATCTTTTGAAGGAATAGTTGATACTATTCAAAGTGGAAAGAAAAAAGGAATGTCAGGTCAAGTTTCAATGTTTGATTTAGGGTCAGAAGAAGAAAAAGAAGAAATGAATGAAATGAAATATAAATTTGAAGAACATGATGAATTACCAAAAAAAGATTTATTATCATTAGAAAAAGAAATGTTAGGAATATATATTTCAGGTCATCCATTAGAAAAATTAAGAGATGAAATAGAAAGAAAAACTAATATTAATACAATAGAGTTAAGAAATCTTGATGAACAAATGTCAAGCAACTTAAATCAACCAGATATGGAATTACTTAAACAAAGTCAAAATGTTAAACCAAAATACCATGATGGGCAAAATGTAAAATATGCAGGAATAATAACTTCAATAAAAAAGAAATATACCAAAAATAATAAAATAATGGCATTTGTTACAATAGAAGACTTATATGGTACAGCAGAGATAATTTGTTTTGAAAATGCATATATTAAATCAGGAAAAAGTTTAGTAGAAGAAAATATTGTAATTGTTGATGGAAGATTAAGTATTAGAGAAGATGATACAACTACAATAATTGCGAATGAAATAAAGGATTTTGGAGAGCAAAAACAAAAAGTACTAATTTTAAATATTACGAATTCAGATGAAAAAGAAAAGGAAAAATTAAGAGGAGCAATTAAATATTTTAATGGAGATAAAAATAATATAAATGTTTATGTTAAAATTAATGATGATGAAAGAGCATGTGGACAGATTTATTTAACAGATGATATATTAGAAATATTTGAGAATATAATTGGAAAATCAAATGTAGGAGTAAGATAATAAAAAGCTATCTAATAAATAAATTAGATAGCTTTTATAAATATTAATATAGTATAGTTATATTATTATTGTGATATAGTGATTAATTGACAATTTTCAATATCTATATTAAAATATAAAAGTAACATAATGTTATAAGATGCAGATATATGCGTCAAAAACCCTAAAAAGGAGGGGATTAGATGACAAGAAAACAGATTATTGAACTTCTTAAAGAAGAAGAAAAACATGGAAATGAGGAGGTAATGACATTAGTAAACTATATTAATCTTTATTTACCAATGTTTATGAAGTATCCGGAAGCTGCAAGTAAAGCGGATGTAAATCGGTATAATTCGCTTGTACGTGCAAATGTCTATGAAAGATACTTGTTGGATAAGCTTGTTATCACAAAGTAAAATCCCCTTTCAAAGGGGATTTTAAAGTTTGTTATGAAATAATTTTATTTGCTCAACCCTAAATTTAAATCTTTCGAAATTTCTCTTATAACCATCTAATGTTTCCATGGAATATAAAAGATTGTCATAGAACCAATCTACAATTCTTTGTATATAATTCCAAAAAACATTTTCTGGTTTTGCAGATAAGTCTTTCTCGAAATTACAGCACTTTTCAAGAATAATAGAAATATCATCTAATTGCAAATCAATTTTTTTAATTAGGTTTTTTAAATCTGTAAGATAATAATTAGTGTTTTCTTTTATAATTTCAGGTTTGTTTGAGAAAATTTTATCATATTTCATAACACTTTTCCGAAATCTTTTTATTTTAAACATAAGGAAACCTCCTATGGTAAAAAAAGATTTACTAGTTGCAATTAACATAAATATATTATAATACTATTTTTATAAAAAAGCAAGAATATTCTGAGAATCAGCTTTATTCTTGCTTTTTTTACATATAAAGTTATTAATTTTTCTTTAAATCCATTCACCATATTTTTTGATATAGATTTTCTTAGCAAATAATGCGACAAAACAATATAGAAGTGTTACTGCAAAAATCATGAAGATATATTTTGCTGCTATTGGAACAAGTCCTATCATAGCACCTAAACCTGTAAATGGAACTACTATACCTATAATTATTAAAGAAATTGATGAAATATATACAGCTTTGTGTGCATTACTTTGTATAAATGGGATTTTTGATGTTCTTATAATATGCATTCCAACTAGATTTGAAACAATACTGTAACTGAACCATATTGTTTGAAAGGTTGCAGTATCTCTAACTTGGAATATAAACCAAAGTGATGCAAATATAATAATGTCAAATGCAGAACTTACAGGTCCCATAAATAGCATAAAATGTTTTAAGCTTTTTATATCTAGTTTTTTAGGATGTTGAAGTGATTCTTTATCAACATGGTCAAAAGGTAAAGTCATTTGTCCAAAATCATATAGTAATCCTTCAACTAATAATTGTATAGGGGTTTCTGGTAAAAATGGTAATAAGGCACTTGCAATGATTACAGATACAACTTCTCCAAAATTAAAGCTTGTTGCAAGTTTTATATATTTCATAAGATTAACAAAAGTACGTCTTCCCTCAGTTACACCATCTAATAAAACATTTAAATCTTTTTCGAGTAATATTATATCAGCAGATTCTTTTGCGATATCAACAGCAGTATCTACTGAAACTCCAACATCTGAGTTTGTAAGAGAAGGACTATCATTAATTCCATCTCCCATATATCCAACAACATTGCCATCCTGTTTTAGAAGTCTTACAATTCTTGCTTTTTGAATAGGAGAAAGTTTTGCAAAGATATTAGTTTTCTTTAATAATCTTAAAACAGCAATATCTGATAATTTATCTAATTTACTGCCTAGTACAATATTTTTAGAATTTATTCCAACTTTATCACAAACGCATCTAGTAACTTCTGCATTATCTCCTGTTAAAACAATTACACGTATGCCTGCATGATTTAATTTTTGAATAGATTCTTTTGCAGATTCTTTTGGAGGATCTAAAAATCCTATGAAACCTAAAAGAATCATATTTTTTTCATCTTTGACATCAAAATGATTAATATCATCAATATCATTTTTTTGACATACTGCAACAACTCTTAATCCTTGTTCATTTAAATTTTTACTAATTTTTTTGATATTTTCCTTTATTTCTTTATTAATAGGTGATACCTCACCTTTATAGTCTACCATAGAACAGATATTTAAAATTTCTTCAACAGCGCCCTTAGTAATCATTTGTTTTTTGTTTCCATCACTTACAATAACTGATAAGCGTCTACGAGAAAAGTCAAAAGGTACTTCATCAATTTTTTTATATTTAGTTTTTAAATCTTCTAAATTATTTTCTAATGCTCTTTTGATAACAGCTTCATCAATATTTCCTTTTAACCCTGTCTGAAAATATGAATTAAGAAAAGCATGTTTTAAAATTCTAATATCTTCATTACCGTTGATATCAAGATATTTTTCTAGAACGATTTTATCTTCTGTTAATGTACCTGTTTTATCAGTACATAATATATTCATTGCTCCAAAATTCTGAATGGCATCTAATTTCTTTACAATAGTTTTCTTTTTAGACATTCGAACTGCACCTTTTGAAAGACTTGAAGATAAAATAACAGGTAAAAGTAAAGGTGTTATAGCAATAGCAATTGCAACAGCAAAGGTAAAAGCAGTTATTATATCATGCTTCCAAGCATTTAAAATAAATACCAAAGGAATCATAGCCAGCATAAAACGAATTAATAGTTTACTAATATTTTCGATTCCTATTTGAAATGCTGTTTTAGGTTTTCCAGTAGTTAAGGTATGGGCAACTTTACCAAAATAAGTTGAATCAGCTGTTTTTATAACAACACCTTTTGCACTACCAGAAATAACATTTGTTCCCATAAAGCAAATAGTATCTAAATCTGAAATATTATCAATATCTTTTAATGAAATTTCAGAATTAACTAATTTTTTTACACTATCAGATTCACCAGTTAAAGAAGATTGTCCAACATATAAATCTTTTGCTTCTATAATCCTTAAATCAGCTGGGATCATACTACCAGCAGAAAGAATTACAATATCTCCTAATGTAACATGATTTATTGGAATCTCAATTTCTTTATTATCACGAATAACAGTAGTTGTTGTTGCAACCATTTGCTTTAATTCTTCGGCAGCCTTATTAGAACGATATTCTTCAAGAAAATCAAGTAAAGTACTTGCAGTAACTAATATTGCAATAACTATAATATTAGCATAACTTGGTGTTTCAGGTAAATAAATATCTGTGTATATTAAAATACAAACAATTCCAAGTAATATACAATTAAAGGGTGAGAATAGACTTTCTAAGAAATAGTTGTACCATCTTTTGGGTTTGGCTTGTTTGATTTCATTTAGTCCTAAGTTATGAATTAATTCATTAGCTCTTTTAGATGAAAGTCCTCCTTCATTTACTCTATATTTTTTAATAAATTCATCTTTTGGCAAAGTACACTGTTCGCCATACATTTTACTTACATTAACTTCTTCTTTTGCAGTAGCCAAAAAAATCATCTCCTCTTTTTAAATTCTATTTTTAAAATTATACCACTAATTAGAAAAAATAAAACAAAATTATCAAAATTTTATATTATATTTTTGTTACAATATCTTGAAAATGATATTAAAGGATGGTAAGATATAAATAAATACTATAATTGTAGTATATGGCAACTCGAAAACAAATGTTTAAAGGAGGTAAAAATGTCTAAAAGGTTAACTGAAAACGAAATTCGGACATATGAAGAAATGGGACTTGATGTGATAGTAACAGGCTCAGAAGGAAAATTAGAGTATGCAACAAAGATGAATAATAATCATGACTATTGTGATTCTTGTGAAAATCTAAGATTTTCATTGGATCCAGATTCGGATGATTGGTTTCATGATCAAGATCAAAAGGCTATTTGCATGAAAGTAAATAAAAAAATAGTAGGAGCATTAGAACCTTATGAAATGACTGGCATTACCAAACCACCATGGTGCCCAAAATTAAAAAAGTAGGTTAACAAAGTACACATAGTCCCAATAATTTGGGACTAAAAATAATAAGAAAGGTAAGAATATATATGGAAAGAACAAGAGTGGCTGGAATTATATTTATAGATGAAGGAATAGCTCTTATGCATAGAGTAGGTGTCATAAAAAGAAAAGATATTCAAGAATATTATACATTTCCAGGAGGGGGACTAGAAGAAGGAGAAACATTAGAAGAAGGAACGATTAGAGAAATTAAAGAAGAGTTTGGAATAGATGTTAAAGTAGTAAAAAAATTATATGAATTAGAATCAAAAAGATTTAATCAAAAAGAATACTTTTTTCTTTGTGAATATGTATCTGGAAAGTTTGGAACAGGACAAGGACCAGAGTTTTCTAATAATCCTAAATATATTGATAGTGGCAAATATCTTCCAGAAATAATAAAAAAAGAGGAAATAAAAAATATTCCTTTGTTACCACCAGAAATAAAAGATAAATTAATTATGGATTTAGAAAAGGGAAATTTGTAGAATATAATATATAAATATATTAAGTTTTATAAATGGCTTTCAAAATGTATTTTACATAAAATTGACTTATTAAATAAAATTTAGTATAATATTAATTATAAATGGTAATAAAGGAGGTAGTTTTTTTATGAAACTAAGAAGGATGACATCAAAAATGGAAGATTATGTGGTCTTTGATAAACTAAGTTATCATACAGGATATAGTATTTCCATTGATGAAATCAGTGAATGTCGGACAGAGATAAACCCAATAGATCCACCATTAAAATATGAAGAATATTGTACTGTATTGGAAAATGACTACAAAGATTATTTTTTACTGGAAAATGATGACGGGGAAGGAATTGGTATTGTCACTATTATAGATGAAGGAGATTGTATAAAAATCGATGAGATGATAGTTGACAGAGAATATCAATTGAAAGGAATAGGAAGAATATTTTTTCAGCTGATAGAAAGTAAGGCAAAAACGGAAGGAAAAGAAGAAATTATTTTAATTTGTTATTTTCCAGGTGCAATGATATTTTGGGAGAAAATGGGCTTTAAACAAGAAGGTATTGTTTTCGTAAAAAAACTATGAAGGAATTTCTAATTTAGGAATCCTAAAAACAAAAAATCTAACTCTATAAAAGAGTTGGATTTTTTGTTTTTACTATCTAGAATTTTAGTTCTTTCATATTATTGATATCAATTCCAATTTGCCTATATAAAGCATCAGCAGTACAAGAAACAGCTTCTTCAAAAGAATAACCTAATAAATTTAATATATTTTCTAAGTCTTTTTTATCTTTTCCTTCAACTTCGAAATAAGTTGGAAGATTAGGCCAAGTATCAATATCTATTTCATGATTATTTAAAATATATTTTATTCGCTTTTTTTCTTGATAACTTTTGGAAACAAACCCTAAGTTTTCAAGCAATTCATTTGTTTCTTCAATAGAGTTAACTTCTATTTCTGTTTCTTTCATTTGTTGAATACCAGAATTATTGTTTTTTAAAACATGTTTGACAACTAATGTTGTAGATTCAATAATTTGTTTATTAATATCTTCTTCAATAGTTTTTCTTAATCTAATCCATTTATTAGGAGTTTTTTTGAATTTAGATATAAAATCTATAAAAATAGAATTATTTAAAATATTTGTAATATCTTTTATCGGCAAGTTAAGTATATTTGATAAATTAGAAACATTAAAATTATCTTTTAAAAAACATATATTATTATCATCTAATAATTGTTCTATTTCAAAGAATAAATTTTTAAATTTATCTAGAATTATATTTTTTCTGTACATACTTTCTTCATTATTAAATTCATATAAATTAGCTAAATATCTTTGATTAATATACATAAAATCATATACATATAAAAATTGTTTAGAAGTACTAATATATTTTCCACCCAGATTTTTTATTTTATTTGCAATTTCATTTTCATTAACATTTAAAATCTTCATTTCTAATTCCATATTACTCATGTAATTATCCTCCATATATTTTTTCTTTATCATAACATTTATATTAAATAAAATTCAAGTAAAACATAAGCAAATATGGAAAAGAGTATGTGTCAAGTAAATGTAGGCAATTTTTTTATCTTTTTTTCTAATCCTTTAAATGCTATTGCTTTCAACACTTTA
>CALXKA010000012.1 GCA_944388765.1 uncultured Clostridia bacterium | reverse complement strand
TTCTATTTGATAGGTTTCATCTGTTGCTTCTACTTCTATTGGTAATGTTGTTTTTTCTCCTATATATTTTGCAGTATATTCATATGTATTTGTTTTGAATTCTGGTGTCATTTCTACATTTTGAATAACTAACTTTGCAAGACCGTTTTCTTGAACATTTTCCTCTGCTACTTCGCTTGTTTCTCTTGTTATATTAATTGTATAAGTTTTTGTTGTTCCATCTTCTGCTGTAACAGTTACATTTATTATATTTTCTCCTTCTTCAAGAGTTACTGTTCCTGTTCCTGAAATCGTTGCACTATTATCTGCTGCTTGTGCATATACTTCTACTGACTCAGTATCTGATGGTACTGTTACTGAATAACTAGTTGTATTTGGCGTAAAACCTGTAAAATCATGTGGTCTAATTCCTAAATTACTTAAATTGGCATTACTTGATGTTTCATTTCTAACTGTTGTTCTTGTGTTTGGTGTTGATGACGAAGTTGGTGTAGTAGTTTGGGTGTTATTTTGTTCTGATGTTTCTTCTTGTGTATTTGTTGTTTCAGTAGATTCTGCTGGTGTTTCATATATTGGTGGTGGCATTTCAACTCCTGTATTATTTCCGGCGTTTGAATCTGATTCATTTTCTTCTACTGCGTTACTATAAAAGTTAAAACATCCTAATAAAACTGTTACTAATATGATGCTAGCTAATGTTACAATTTTTAACCTGTATGAATTTTTCATATGTTCCTCCTATTATCTCTTTAATATGGAATAATTTTATCATTTGCTAATATTTTAGTCAACTAATTTTTTGACAAATTTTATTTATTTTTTTGTTTTTTTTATACATTTTATGATACAATAATGTCAAATAAAACTTTTAAGAAAGGATATAGAAAATGGAATTACTTTCACCTGTTGGAAATTTTGAATGTCTAAAAGCTGCTGTTCAAAATGGAGCAGATAGCGTGTATTTTGGAAGTGACTTATATAGTGCAAGAGCATTTGCTCATAATTTTTCTGGTAGTAATTTAGAAAAGGCTATACAATATGCAAAAGTTAGAGGAGTAAAAACAAATTTAACTTTAAATACTTTAATAAAAGATAATGAGTTTAAAGATGCTTTAAAGCTTGCAAGAGAAGCTTATGAATATGGGGTAGATGCTATAATTGTTCAAGATTTAGGCCTAGCTATGAAATTAATTAGAGAATTTCCTGATTTACCTATTCATGGTAGCACTCAGATGACTGTCCATAATTTAAATGGAGCATTAGAATTACAAGATTTAGGTTTTAAAAGAGTTGTTCTTGCAAGAGAACTTTCTACAAATGAGATTGAATATATATGTAAAAACACAAATATAGAGATTGAATGTTTTGTTCATGGTGCTTTGTGCATATCATATTCAGGTCAATGTTTATTTTCTAGTATGATTCGGTGGTCGTTCTGGTAATCGTGGAAAATGTGCTCAGCCATGTCGTCTACCATATGAGTTATATGAAGACAATACTAAAATTAATCAGGGGTATTTATTAAGTACTCGTGATTTATGTGCCTTAGAATATATTCCTTTTTTTATAAAGTCTGGTGTTAAATGTTTAAAAATTGAAGGCAGAATGAAATCTCCTGAATATGTTGCAACTGTTACAAGAATTTATAGAAAATATATTGATTTAGCATTATCTAATAAAGACTTTGAAATCGAAGCAAAAGATCAAAAAGATTTACTACAAGTTTTTAATCGTGGTATGTCATCTTCTGGTCATTTAGATAATGAACCTAATAGAAATTTAGTATTTAAAGAAAAACCTAATAATATGGGATTATTTCTAGGAAAAGTTCAACAATATAATAAAAATAAAGGATTAATTACGGTTAAATTAAAAGAAACAATTGAAATTGGAGATACTATTTCTCTTGAAAATGAAACAGGTAGCTATACAGTATCTGAATTAATGGAAAATACCAAAAATATAACTAAAACTAAAAAAGGTCAAATTGTTACAATAGGTCGTATGAAAGGAAATATAAATATTAAGGATAATATTTATAAAATGTCTTCTAAATCCTTATCTACTTTCGCCAAAGAAAGTTATTGCAAAGAATTTAGAAAAATACCATTAAATGCTAAAATTATAATTAAAGAAAATAAACCTATTACTATCGAAGTTACTTCATTTAATTCTAATAAATTATATAAGGATTTAAATATTTCATATACAATAGATGAATTTCCTTTAAAAGCAAAAAATAAACCTTTGACAAAAGAAATCGTATTACAACAAATAAATAAAACTTCTTCTACCCCTTATGAATTTAAAAATATTAGCATAGAATTAGATGATAATTTGTTTTTACCTAGATTAAGTACTTTAAATGAATTAAGAAGAAATGTTTTAAAACAAGTGGAAGATTATGCAATTACTCAATGTCACAGAAATTATACACCTATTAATAATATAAAAAACTCTATGTACATGTTAAAAAATTCAGTTTTAGAAAGTATGCGAACTAATGTAAAAAATAATATGAATCTTTCAAAATCTAAAAAATATAAGATTTCAATATTATTAAACAAATTGGACATTAC
The DNA here is from genome assembly GCA_944388765.1 of uncultured Clostridia bacterium. Taxonomy (GTDB): domain Bacteria; phylum Bacillota; class Clostridia; order TANB77; family CAG-508; genus CAG-269. The sequence goes on along the minus strand of CALXKA010000012.1, from coordinate 32,112 downwards.
TTTTAATTATGAAAATTTATCTAAAATAGATAATATATATATACCTTTAAAATATTTTACTAATAAAAAGTATGAAAATATTTTAAAGAAATTAAGTAAATTGTCTGATATTTATATTTATATGCCAACAATTGTAAAAGGAAATTATAAAAATTTGTTTTACGAAAATGTTAAAACAAGTGTAGAAAAATATGATATAAAAGGGTTTGTAATATCTAATATATGTAATATTAAGTTATTAAATGGTTTATTTAAAGATTTAAATAAATATTTTAAGTTGATTACAAATTATACATTTAATGTATTTAATTTAAATACAGTATTAGAACTTAAAAAACTTGGTATAAGTACATTTACAATATCTCCTGAATTAGATAAAAATACAATACAAAATTTATGTGATTATAGATATTTAAATAAAGAATTAATTGTTTATGGTAGAGTTCCGCTAGTTAATATGAATTATTGTTTACTTGGTGAAACTGATAAATGTTATCCAGAATGCAAAGCTAGATGTACAACTTCTCATTCATATTATTTAAAAGATAGGTTAAATATGAAATTTCCTATAATGCCTGATAATATCCAAACAGTTACTACATTATTTAATAGTAAAATATCTTCAATTTCTCCATATAGCTTTAATGTTGATTCTGTACGTATTGATATTTTAGAAGAAACGGTTGATGAAATTAATAATGTCATTGAAGTTGTTAAATCTGGAAAACGTTTAGAAGGAAAAGATTATACTAATGGAAATCTTAATAGAGAAATATAAGTTTTATAATTAGGGACATTCTTTAAAATATTAAAGAATGTCCCTAATTCCATAAAATGAATATAAAATAATCTTTACTCCCTACTACTTAATTCAATTATTAAATCCATATTATCATCTTTTGCAGCTTTATTTTTTCTGATTTCTCCACATTTTTTACATTTAAAAATAATTACATATCCTTTTTTAGAATTTATTTCCAAACCAACTGGTTCCAAATCCCCATGACATTGTTCTTGTCTATCTCCTGGATTTTTATCTACATGTTTTGAATGTAAGCAATATGGACAATGGTTTCTACATGAATAGCCTAACTTAGGTACTTTTTTTCCACAATTATCACATATAAATTCTTCATCAATTTCTGTAAAGTTTCTTGTTTCCATATAAATCTCCTGCTTTTTATAATTGTCTTTAATATTTGAAGTTTCCTCCGCCTATAAATTCTTTTAATAAAGAATTTGTTGGCACATATTCTTCTGGTATTGTTTTAAAGTATTTTAACATGTCTATTAATCTTCTAGCTTCTGCATATTCTTTTTCTTCTTTTGTTATTTCTTCTAATAATGGAAGCACTATCCCTTTTAATACATTTAATTCATATATTAATGATGTATTAAAAATACTATTCGCCTCTTCTTGGAATGGAAATATATTTTTTTCTTCTCCTGCATTTACCATATTCCATGTTCCTATCGTATGTTTTGCAGTATATCCCCTAAATTTATGATCTCTTACTATTCTTCTTATAAGTCTTGTATCTGTTGTTGATATTCTATTATATCTATCCATATTTAATACTGTTAATGCACTAATGTATATCTTATATTTTTGCTCTTTTGATATACTACTTGTTAATCTATCATTTAAGCAATGTATTCCTTCTATTACTAATACATCTTCTTTACCTAATTTTAGTTTTTTACCTTTATATTTTTTTGTTCCTTCATAAAAATCAAATTCTGGCCTTTCTATTTCTTCACCATTTAATAGTTTTGTTAAATGGTCATTAAATAATTTCATATCAATAGCTTCTATACATTCAAAATCATAATTTCCATTTTCATCTTTTGGATTATCTTTTCTTTCCACAAAATAATTATCAACTGAAATTGTAACTGGTCTTAATTTATTTATTCTTAATTGTAAACCTAATCTTTGTGCAAATGTTGTTTTTCCTGATGATGACGGTCCTGCTATTAGTATCATTTTTATACTACGATTTTTTGCTATTTCATCTGCTATATTTGCTATTTTCTTTTCATGTAAAGCCTCATCTAACATTATTACATCTTTTATTCTGTCATCTCCAATAGCATTATTTATTTTATATACTCTATCCATATTTAAAATTCTATGTATATCCTCATATTCATCTAATGCCCATGCTAATTTTTTGCTATCTACCAATTTTGGTAATTGTTGAGGCTTATCTGAACTTGGATATCTCATTAATAATCCATTACCATATTTCACAATTTCAAATATCTTTGCAATTCCTGTTCTATTTGCAATTGTTCCATAACAATAGTTATAATATCCATCACATTCGTACATGTATATTTTTTGATTATCTTCTAAATCTAATTGTAATCTTCCTTTTGAAGTATCGTATTTTTTGTAAAATTCTTCTGCTTCTTGTCTATCCATAACAATTTGTTTAATTGGTAAATCTTGTTTTATTATTTTTCTCATTTCTTCACTTATATTATGAACCATTTCTTCTGTTACATCTATATTTTCCACATCACAAAACATTGAATTTGTTAATTGATAATTTACATTCATTTTATTTTTTGGATACAATTTTTCAAAAGCTTTTGCCAAAATATATACCATTGTTCTTCTATATATCTTACTTCCCTCTTTTGAAGAAATATCTATTAATTCTAGTTTTCCATCTTCGTGGATTTTATAATTCAAATTTTCGTATTCATTATTAAATATTGCCCCCACAACAGCATATTCATTATTCTTTATTTCTTCTGCTAATATCTCTTGTATAGTTCTTCCTTCTTGTATTTCTATTATTTTTTCTTTATATTGTATTTTCATAAATTTTTTCACCCTTTCTTATGTAGTTCATATATTTTTTACTTTCACATTTTATATTAAATCCTGTAATTAGTCAAATATAGGTTATATTTTCATATTTTGTGGATATACTTAAATTAATATATGTTATTGGAGGTATAGTTATGAATATTGATAGAATGAATTATATTTTAAATAATGATTCAAAATTTGATATTTTTTATGATGATAGACCTGTTTGGGTTCAAGAATTAGATTCAACCAATCAGAAAGTAAAAATAGGTTTTGTTGATAATTTTGAAGAAAGAGATGTTTTTATAAAGGATTTATATGAAAATTAGTACTAAAAAATTGGGTTTATAAACCCAATTTTTAGTTAATTAAAATTCTATTTTTTCTTGAATCCAATTTTCAATATCATTAATTTTCAATCTTATTTGTTCCATAGTGTCTCTATCTCTTATTGTTACTGTATCATCTTCTAATGTATCAAAATCTATTGTTACACAATATGGTGTTCCTATTTCATCTTCTCTTCTATATCTCTTTCCTATACTTCCTGCTTCATCATAATCACACATAAATTTCTTTGAAAGCATTTTATATACTTCCATAGCTTTTTCTGATAATTTTTTAGAAAGTGGAAGTACAGCTAGCTTAAATGGAGCTAACGCTGGATGCAAATGTAATACAATTCTAGTATCATTTTCATCAATTTTTTCTTCATCATAACTGTTACATAAAAATGCTAGTGTTACCCTATCAGCACCTAATGATGGTTCTATACAATATGGTACATATTTTTCTCCTGTTTCTTGATCTGTATATGTGAAGTCTTCTTTTGATACTTTCATATGACTTTTTAGGTCATAGTCTGTTCTATCTGCTATTCCCCATAATTCTCCCCAACCAAATGGGAATGCAAATTCTATATCTGTTGTTGCATTACTATAATGTGATAATTCTTCTGGCTTATGATCTCTTAGACGTATATTCTCCTCTTTTATACCTAAATCTAATAACCACTGTTTACAATATTTTTTCCAATATTCTTGCCATTCTAAATCTGTTCCTGGCTTACAGAAAAATTCTAATTCCATTTGTTCAAATTCACGTGTTCTAAATGTGAAATTACCTGGTGTTATCTCATTTCTGAATGCTTTACCAATTTGTGCTATTCCCATAGGTAATTTTTTTCTTGTTGTTCTCATTACATTTTTAAAATTAACAAAAATTCCTTGTGCTGTTTCTGGTCTTAAATATATTTCAGCTGTTTTATCCTCTGTTACTCCTTGGAATGTTTTAAACATTAAGTTGAATTTTCTAATATCTGTAAAATTATGTCCTCCACAATTAGGGCATGGTATTTGATTTTCTTTTATAAAATTAACTAATTCTTCATCTGACATACCATCAGCTATCATATCTTTTCCTTTTTCGTGCGCCCATTCTTCAATCATTTTATCTGCCCTATGTCTTGTTTTACATTCTTTACAATCTATTAATGGGTCTGAAAATCCTCCAACATGACCAGATGCTACCCAAGTAGTTGGATTCATTAAAATTGCTGCATCTAATCCAACATTGTGTGGGTTTTCTTGAATAAATTTCTTTCTCCATAATGCTTTTACATTATTTTTTAATTCTGTTCCTAATGGTCCATAATCCCAAGTGTTTGCTAATCCTCCATAAATTTCTGATCCAGGATAGATGTATCCTCTATTCTTACAAAGTGCTACAAGTGTGTCCATTGATTTTAACATAAATATTCCTCCCTTATTTTAAATTTACTAGGTTTAAAAGTTTTTCATAAAATCAAAAAAACTTTCAATTCCTAGCATATATGCTAGGGACGAAAGTTATATTCCGCGTTTCCACCCTAATTCTTAAAACAAAAGTTTTAAGCACCTTAATTATAAAATGTTACTCCAAAGCTCCCCATACGAATTTATTGTTGGACTTTCACCTATACCAACTCTCTAAAAATAAATTTTACCGTACTTTTTCTTCTTCTCTGTAACTATTAAATTTTTTATATTATATTATCATATTCAAAAAAAGTCAATGATTTTAAAAAAATATCTTGATAATTTTATTTTTTTATGCTAATATATTAATGTTGTTATAAATATATTATTTATATAGGGGTATAGTGTTAATGGTAGCACATCGGTCTCCAAAACCGCCTGTGAGGGTTCGAATCCTTCTACCCCTGCCAGTTTAATCATTCTTTTTAGAATGATTTTTTTATTTTATCCATTTCTACTTATTAATATACATTATAACATATATCAATTTTATTTTATTAATAATTGAATTTATCTGTATTTTATGTTAATATATATTTATAATTATAAGGAGGTACTATATATGTTTGAAAAATTAAGTAATTTTTTTTACCGGATTTGGACTAGATGGGAAGTTTCCATCTTTTACAAAGGTGAAAAAAGTGTTGCGATAATATTTGCCTTTTTTTCGGTACTTGGCATAATCGCAATTCCTATTTTGCATTATTTTTCTCATTACCCATTACTTGCATGCATAATTATACTTTTTGTTACATTTTGGTCTATTGCCTTGATTGTTTCAATTGTGCTTGCAATTCTTGGATATTTTGTTAAAAAATAATGTGTAAAGAATCTAAAAGAGAGATTATTGATATTGATAATCTCTCTTTTAGATTCTTTATATTTACATGTCATCGTCTTCTTCATCACAACCATGACATCCTCCACAACTTCCATTACAATTATGTGTGTCTTCATCAACATCGCCTGTCCAGTCTAACTCAATTACATTTTGACATTCAGGACATGTTATTTCTGTTTTATTTTCATCTACATCAATAAAGAATTCATAATTACAATACGGGCATACAATTTCAAAATCAAATTCTCCGTCTGTATATATATCTTTTTCTATATTGTCTATTACTTGTTGCATTTTACCCATTTTATCATCTAATTCTTTTTGAGTGTTTTCTAATTTTTCGATTTGTTCTTTTTTATAATCCATTATATAATCCATTTGATCTAATATAACATCTAGAAAAGATGCAAATCTTGTTTTTATATATTCTAAATCTTGTGGATTTTTTATATTTTTTTCTATGTCATCTAAAAAACTTTTATATTCGTTTTTTAATTTTCCCATTTTGTTAATCACCTTTCTTATATTCTCTCCATGTATTCACATGTTCTAGTATCTATTTTTAAAATATCTCCAATGTTTACGAATAATGGAACTTGAATTTCTAATCCAGTTTCTAATTTAGCTGGCTTTCCTGATGTAGTTGTTGTATTTCCACTAAATCCAGGCTCTGTATATGTAACTTCTAATTCAACAAATGTTGGTGGTTCTACTGCAAAAATATTTCCTTTATATGATAATATTGTAACTTCCATATTTTCTTTTAAATATTTTAAGCAATCACCTAATTGTTCTTTATTTAATGGTATTTGGTCATATGTTACATTATCCATAAAATAATATAAATCTCCATCATTATATAAATATTGCATTGCCTTTTTCTCAATTTCTGCTGCTGGGAATTTATCTGATGGGTTAAATGTTTTTTCTAATGTTGCTCCTGTTATTACATTTTTTAATTTTGTTCTTACAAATGCTGAACCTTTTCCTGGTTTTACGTGTTGAAATTCTACTATTCTATATACATTTCCTTCCATTTCAAAAGTTGTTCCATTTCTAAAATCTCCTGCTGAATATACTGATGCCATAATTATTTCTCCTTTCAATTTTTGTTATAAAATTAACATTACTTATTTTACTATATTTTCCGCTAAAAATCAAGTATTTTACAATATTTAGTTGATTGAGAAATAATTTATATCTATATTATAATATAATTTTTCTCAGATTTTGTTAAACTTATACAACCAAATTTTGTAATTTGTACAGTATCTTCTATTCTAACGCCAAACTTTCCTGGTATATATATTCCTGGTTCATCTGTAACTATCATATTTTCTTTTAATTGAGTATCTGATGTATAACTTACATATGGTGGTTCATGTATTTCTAAACCTACTCCATGACCTAAACTATGAATTAAATCATAATTATTTAATTTAAAATCATTTTCTACCATTTTTGTAAGTAATCTTGTACTTGCTCCGTCTTTATATGATTCTAATATTTGAACTTGATTTTTTAGTACCAAGTCATAAATAGGTTTTATTTCTTCTGGTACCTCTCCTACAAAAAATGTTCTTGTCATATCTGAACAATATCCATTTACTTTACATCCCATATCTATTGTTATTATATCTTTTTCTTGTATTTTTCTATTAGTTGGTACCGCATGAGGTTTTGACGTATTTTCACCTGATGCAACAATAGTATCAAATGATAATCCATCTGTTCTTTGCTTATAGTATTCTTCTATTTCATTTGCAATTTGTTTTTCTGTTATTCCTGGTTTTATATAATTTAATATATATGAAAAACAATTATCTGTTATTTCACAAGCTTTTTCAATGTTTTTTATTTCTTCTTCATCTTTTATCATTCTTTGTTTTTCTATTATATGCTCTGTTTCAACAAAATTATTAATTTTATATTTTCTTATATATTCTTTATATTTTGCATATGAAATATCATTTTCTTCGAATCCAACATTTTCACAAAACATAAAAAAGTTTTCATAGTCATCTTTTGAAACATCATGCACATCATATACTATTATTTCGTCATATAAAGTTAATGTACTATGAACTGCCTCTATATATCTTGCATCTGTTATATATATATTATCTTTTCTTGTTAATAATAGTATTCCTTCTGCTTCGATGTTTGTTAAATATCTTATATTTACAGGATTTGTTAATATTAAACCTTGTAAATCTAAACTTGACATCTTATTTCTTAACCATTGTAACTTAGGATTCATTTTCATCCCCCACTTTTATTAATTTTGAATTAGCCTTGATACATACCTAGTGTAAATATAGTCATCAATACATTTTTTATCTCTTCAAATGGTATATACATACTTAAAAATGTTGCTATTACTATAAATGGACCAAATGGTATATATTCATCTGATTTCTTTATTTTTGTTAATAGTAATATTATGCTAAGTATTGCACCTATTAAAAATGATACTAATGTTATTATTATAATGTTTGATAATCCAAAGAATAATCCTAATGCTCCCATTAGTTTCACATCACCAAATCCCATTGCTTCCTTTCCATAAAATAATCCTCCTAGTAATGTGATTAATAAGAATATTCCTCCACCTGCAACCATTCCAAGTAGCATATTTATTGTTATTGCAACATTTGATAATCCATATAAGAATGCAAATATTATTCCTACTTCAAAAATTGTTAAATTAAGTCTATTAGGTATTATTTGTAGTCTATAATCAATTACAAATGCTGATAATAACATAGGTGTTAATATCATAAATTTTATTAAATCTAAATTTGCTATTATTGTGTCTTGCACACCATATACATATATTAGTGATACATATATTATTGCTGTTAAAAGCATTAAAATATAGTTTGGTTTAAAATTCATTTTGTATTCTGATATTATTTCTCTTGATATTACTTTTTTATATTCTGGCAATCTTTTATTTGCCCAGTTTATTAGTTCTCCTACTATTAGTCCTAGAATTGCTGCTACTAAATAGTATACTATATGTACATTGTTTATATACATTTCTTTTTCTCCTTTGTTTATAATCCCTTTTCTTTAAATTTCCTTTTTAATACATTTTCTAATGGTCTTTTCCAGACAGTATACCAAAAATCTTTGTTATCTATTGAATCAATAAGTATTGTGAACATATTACATCTATTTCCACCAATTATATCTGTAAATATTTGATCTCCTACAACTGCAATTTGTTCTGGTTTAAATCCTATTTCTTTTTGCACTTTTAAAAACCCTGATTTTAAAGGTTTTTTTGCAAAGCTTTTGTATGGTATTTCTAATTTTTTTGCTATATCAATCACTTTTTGTTTTTTATTTGTGTTTGACAATATATATAACTTTGTTCCTTGTCCTTTTAAATCTTTTGCCCATTTTTCTATATTTTCTGGCATTTCTTTTTTATAATTTATAAGCGTATTATCCATATCTAAGATAAGTGCTTTTATTTTATTTTTTTGTAAAAATTCTATCGTTATTTTTTCTATTTTATCAAAATAAACATTTGGATATATTGATAACATTTCTTCCTCCATTGTCTAATTATCAAGTATATATTATCAATTCCAAATGTTTTTGTCAAGATTGATTTATATATAAGAAAAACTATTATTACTTTAAATAAAGCTCTTATTTTAATTATTATTTACAAAACCTATGACTTCCAATTGTTACAGTCATTGGTCTTGACCATATCCACTTATTAGTTGCAGTTGATGGATTAAAATAATATACCGCACCATAAGAAGGATCCCAACCATTTATTGCGTCTTGTGCTGCTTTTATTGCTGTACTATTAGGTGATAAATTTATTTGACCATCTCTTACTGCATCAAATGCTCCTGATTGATATATTACACCTGAGATTGTATTTGGAAAAGAACTTGATTTTACTCTGTTCATTACCACTGCTCCAACTGCTACTTGTCCTGTATAAGGTTCTCCTCTTGCTTCTCCATATATAAGTCTTGCAAGTAAATTCACATTGCTTGAATTACTGCTTGATGAAGATGAACTTGAACTACTAGAACTATATATTCCCATTGCTTTTAAAGTTGCAGGCCCCGCTATTCCATCTACTGTTAACCCATTTTTTCTTTGAAAGTATTTTACCGCTTCTAATGTTTGACTTCCAAAAATTCCATCTACATTTCCATTATAATATCCCCATCTTTTTAGCTTTGTTTGTATTTGTCTTACTTCATCTCCTCTTGAACCATATTTTGATAATGCATCAACTTCATTATTATCAAAAAGTAATAAAAATGCAAAAACTCCTATTATTAATAGAACCGTTGAAAAGATTATTATTTTTTTCTTGTTTTTTAACATAGTAAAACCCCTTATTAATAAAATTTGACTTTTCTTTTATTTTTATCAATAAAAGGATTTATTATTCATTTTTATAATATTTAGCATTAACTATTTTTTATTTAAAATTCAATAGGACATGGAAATATAAAAGAAAATCTTAACGATGAAACTGGTGCAAAATAGTTAAAATTATTAATTGTTCGGACTATCCATCAAAAAATTTTTTTATGTTTCTTATATTCGACATTAGGAATTTTATCATCCACATTTTCTTTTAAATATTTTATATATTCGCCATCTACTTCATAAAATTTTAATTTCATATTTTATATCCTCCATTAAAACAAAAAATAGGAAGTTAAAATTATATTTTAACCCCCTACATTAAAATTCGCTATTATTTTTATGAGTCGCGAAACATTCGAATTATCAAATAGCTATTCTCTTTTAGTATATTCATATACTATGATTTATGTGTTATTTCAAGATAATCTTATAAATAATTGAAAAATTTTATATTTATTTTGAGCAATATGCACATAATATGCTTTCCATTCCAATTTGTAAATCAATTAATCCATTTTTATATTCATAATCTAAGTCTCTTAACTTTTGTAATATTTGTTTTAATTCATTTTCTGTAAAATATCCTGCCTGCGTTTTATATTTATTTACCAAAAAAGTTTGGTTTGGTTTTAAGTCTAAACTAAATATTATATCTTTTCCGTATTTCAAAGCTAGTTTTGAAAAATATATCTTTTTAAAATGATTATATAAAGTAATTAATATTTTTTGTAACGGTTCTTTTGCATATATTAAGTTTTTTAATACTTGTAATGCCTTTGCAGTTTCTTTTTTTCCTAAGCTATCTGTTAAATCAAATATTACACTTTCTAACTTTTTTATTGATAATTCATCAATATCTTCTTTTGTAATTTTTCCGCCTTTTCCTGCATATTCTATAAGCTTTCTAATTTCATTTATCAGATCTTGCATATTAGTTCCACAACATTCAATAAAATACCTTAAAGCAACATTATCTATTTCTACTTCATATCCATTACATATTGCTTTTATTCTTTTTTCTAGTTGAATTGGTTTTTGATATTCAAAATTACATACTATTCCATTTTTATCTATAACTTTATATAGTTCCTTTTTAGTATTTACATTTTCTTCTACAAATACTAAAACTACACTTGTTTTTATTATATCAATATTTTGGTTTATATAACCAATAAGCTTTTCTCTTGATTTTTCAAGTTCTACATTTTTTCTTTTCCCATCTTTCTTCAAAAGTCCTGTATTTTTTGCAATAATTAATTTCTTTTCATATCCAAAAGCTGGTGTTTCAATATCTTGAATTAATTCTGTATAGTTAGTCTCATCTATATTAATATAGTTTATTCCTTTTATACATTCGCCAAATAGATTTTTTATTTTTTTTAATGAATTTTCTAATAAAAATAGTTCTTCTCCATATAGTAAATATATATTATTTAATTTTCCTGTTTTCAATTCTTTTTCTAAATTATCTATACTAATCATTTTTCCCTCTTTTTCTATATATTGATAATTTGTCCATCTTCTGGTATTATTAAATTTTCTATTTTTTCTTCTCTTGCCTTTTCTCTTGTATAGTCATGCATATGTGTAGCTATTATAATTTTATTTTTATACTTTTTACATATTTCTTTTATGTCATATAAACTCATGTGTGCTTTTGTTTTTATTTCAGTTACACTCATATCTAATATTGATATTTCACTTTTTTCTACTATATCAAAAATATTATCACATAGCTTACTATCTCCTGAAAATCCAATATTTTTACCTTTTATATTAACAATATATCCATATGCTGGTTTTAATTTTCCATGTTCTACTATTTTAGATGTAACATACAGTTCATCTGTGATTTTTTCTTTATTTAGTTCCTCAAATTCTATAAATTCTACATATGCTAATTTACTTACTTTATCCCATTCACCTGGATATCCAATATCAAATAAAGTCTTTGTTTTATCTTTCGTACCTTTTGGGCAGATAATTTTAGTTATATTTGTCGCTTTTTTAAAATATTTTTCAAACATAAAAAATGGTATATCAAAAAAATGATCTCCATGTAAATGAGTTATTAAACATGTTTCTATATCTAATATATTATGATGTGTTTGTTTCAATCTTTTTACAATTCCATTAGGTAAATCTATTAATATTTTATTATCAATCAAAGTACTTGCACTCATTTGCACAGCACCTATTGAGCCTGTTCCAATTAATTCTATATTCATAAAATTCACCTATCCTATCACTTTTGGTTTTTTATTATTTTTAGTTAACTCTATTAATGAATTTAATATTTTTTTACAATATTCATCTGTAATATTTGAAATACATTTTTTAAAACAAGATGTGTCTAATCCATAAGCTGCTGCTTGTAATATAAATTCTAATTCATCTAAATTTTTTACAAATTTTGCTTCTTTTGTTTCTCTTTTTTCAAATTCTTTCCATAATTCAAAAAAATCATTATCAAAATCAAGTGATTTCAAAATTTTCTTAATTGCTTGTTCTTCTTGGTTATGCTTTTCTTCCTTAGTTATATTATCATATGGTGTATAATCTCCTACATATACTTCTCCCAATTCATGTATAATACACATTTTTATACATTTTAAAACATCATATGATAACTTATATTTTTCAATTATTGTAATTGCTAGTAAAGACATTGAAAATGAATGCTCAGCAACAGATTCACATTTTTCTTTATGTTCTAATCCAATTCTTACTTTTAACCACCCTTGTCTATATATGTTTTTCAAATGGTTATATTGCATATAAAATGAAATTATATCATTATCTATTTTTTCATATTTTTCATATTTTTCATATGGATTTATATCTTTTATATAATTTCCATTGTTTTTGTCTTTTAATATTTCCATTTTTATTTCCTTCTTTTTAATATTTATTTCTTAAATTTCGGTTATAATTTTTGTGCAAATTTTGCAGAATGTGCATGACATATTCCTATTGCCATACTGTCTGTTATATCATCTAATTTTGGTAATTTTTCTTCATTTAAAATCATTTTGACCATTCGTTGTACTTGTATTTTATCAGCTCTTCCATATCCTGTTACTGCTTGTTTTACTTGCAAAGGAGTATATTCATATGTTGGTATTTTATGAATCCTTGCTGTAATTAGTATTACACCTCTTGCTTGTGCTACATTTATTGCAGTTTTTGCATTATTATTAAAAAATAGTTCTTCTATTGACATTGCTTCTGGTTTATATTCTTCTATTATTTCTGTTAATTCTTCATATATTTTTTCAAGTCTTAATGGAAAAGATTGTTTTGCTTCTGTTAAAATAGCATCTGATTTTATTAGTTTAAATTTATTTCCTATATAATCTATAATACTATACCCGAGTTATAGCAAACCCGGGATCTATTCCTAAAATTCTCATTAGTTTTATTTACATCCTTTCATTTTTTATCTTCCTAATATGATTCTAAATATTTCTGCAATACTCCATGCTTGTGCTATGCTTCCTTTTGGAAGATAAGGTTCAGTTGAGTCATAAATTTCTGCTATACTTCCTAAGCATCCTCTATTATATATTTCATTTTCAAAAGTTTTAGTTGTTTTTTGTATAAAACTATCTATTTTTTTACGAAGTTCTTGTCTTTCTTCTAATGTTTTTGCTGCATATAAACTGTTTTTTAAACTGTCATAATATAGACCTAAAAGCCATGGCCATGTTATTCCTTGATGATAGCTTTTATCTCTTTTTTCAGGAGATCCTTCATATATTTCTACATAGTTTTCTTCTCCTTTTGCAAGTGTTTTTAATCCATATGGATTTAATAATCTTTCTTCTACTGTTTTTATTGTATTTTTTGCATATGTTGAATTTGGATCTAGTACTGGATATGTTAAACTCAAAGCAAATAATTGGTTTGGTCTTATTTTTGGGTCTCCTAGTACATCATATAGACATTTTGTTCTTTCATTATAAAATCTGTTATTAAAAGATATTTTACAATTTTGTGCAAGTTCTTTATATTTTCTTGCTTGAAAGAAATGTCCTACCTTTTTTGTTAATTCTGCCATTATGCAATTTGCATTGTACCACAAGCTATTTACTTCAACCGCTTTTCCGTTTCTAGGAGTTATTGCAATGCCATCATATTTTGCATCCATCCATGTATTTTGTGTTTCTGGTGTTCCTGAAACAATTAATCCATCTGCATCTAAATAAATATTATTATCATCTACATCTATTCCCGCACAAAAACTTTCTATTATATTTTCTAATTTAGAATATAGCTTTTCTTTTATAAATTTATAGTCTCCTGTATATTTTAAATATTTTTGCACTTGTTCAAATAGTAACAAAGAAGCATCCACACTGTTATATAAAGGTCTATTGTCATATCCTGAATAGCCATTTGGAACTAATCCAAATTTTATATCTTTTATCATAGTAAGTAATACTTCTTTTGCAATTTCAAATCTTTTAGGAATTAATAGTAGACCTTCAAATGCAATTAACGTATCTCTTCCCCAATCTAAGAACCATGGATATCCCGCAATTATTGTATGGAGACTAAAACTTGGTCTATATACAACAAAATTATCTGTTGCCATTAAGTATGTTTTTATTAAATCTTCTTTTTTTATCTCTTTTTCTGTTTTGTTTTGCTTTCTATTATCTATTAATAGAGAGTCATTAAATATTTCTCCATGTCTTACTATTTCTTTATTAATGAATTTTCTGACACTCTTTGATTCTACATTTTCATCTAATGAGCATATAAATGTTATTTCTTTTTCTTCTTTTGGCTTTATTTCTACTTCAAAAACACCTGGTACACTATGATTTTCTTCTGGGTAAAATCCTCTTTTTTCTTCTTCTATATAAAACATATGAGCAAAAGTATCATTATTATGTTCTATATAGTTTCCGTCTGAAATATACATATATATTGGTGTTTGAGAGTTATCATCTATTATTACTTTTACTTTTCTATTTTTTACTTCTTGCCTTATATTAAAATAATGGTTTGTATTCATTTGATGAAAATCTCTAAAATTTACTATTGGTGCAAGCGTAAGTTTTGCTTTCTGAGTTGCATTTTTTATTTTATAATATACACCAACTGTATTATGCCCATATTCCATTGCAATCATTTTTGTTATTTCAACATTACCTATTTTATATTTAAAAATCGGTACATAGTCTCTTCTAAATTCTTCTTGATATTTATATCCTTGTGATATATTATTTTGACATATATTTGTGTATAAGTCGTGCTTCTTATCGCCTATTTGAATACTCTCATCTAATTTTGATAATATTAGATGTCTTCTTCCAGGAGGAGTTAGTGGTGCAATTAATAACCCGTGATATTTTCTTGTATTTGCACCAATTACAGTTGATGAACTAAATCCACCTATTCCATTTGTTAGAAGCCATTCTTTTTTTAATCCTTCTTCTAAATTTAAATTTTCCTTTGTAATTTTCATATTTTTTCTCCATTATTTAGTTTCGTTTAATTTTTTTAACATTTCTTCTCTAATTTCTTGTGGTGATTTTTTTCTTCCTCTTGCACTTTTTGGTTTTCTTTCTTCAATTTCTGCCTTATTATTTGCTTTATTTCTATTAGTTGTTTTTTGTTTACGTCTTTTTGCTTGTTCTTTTTCTGTTTTTAATTTTGCTTTTTTATCTGCTTCTCTGATTGATTTTATTCTTTCACTATATTTATTACTAAATTTACTTTTCCCTTTCCAATCTTTTTCTCTTTTTGCAAGCTTTCCTTGTGCTTTTAATTGTTCTTTTTTAGCCATTTTTTTCTTGATTTTATTTATTCTTTTTTCTTCTCTTAGTTTTGTATTTAGCATTAAATATTGTGGATCATTTTGTTTATCTTGATATTTTAAATCATCACATATAAGTTCAATAATAGATGCTGCAACTAGACTTGGGTCATGCCTAATTAAGTCATTTGATATCATTGACAAATTTCTTTGTAAGAATTTAATTCCTTTTATTTTATCCACATCTTGTTCTACTAAATCTTGTCCTTCTAAATTATATTTTTTTATAAATTCAGGAATTATCTCTCCTGTGTCATATATACAGTAATCAATTATTCCTGTACCACAATGTTCTATAATTGCATTTATATGATCAGTAACACTATAATTGTCTGTTTGCCCTGGTTCTGTCATGATATTACTTACATATACTTTTATTGCGGTACTTTCTTTTATTGCTTTTGCTACTCCATTTACTAGTAAATTTGGAATAACATTTGTATAAAGGCTTCCTGGTCCAATAATTATACAATCAGCATTTTTAATTGCTTCGACTACTCCTGGTGCTGGTCTGCAATTTGATGGATTTAACATTATTCTATTTATCTTCGTAATTTTATCTGAAACAACTTCTGGTATTCTTGATTTTTCCTCTACTATATATCCATTTGCAAGTTCTGCAACTATTTTCATTTCATCTAATGTAACTGGCATAACTTTTCCTACCATATTGAATATTTCATTACTTTTTATAATAGAATCTTCAAAATTACCAGTAATATTTTTCATTGCAGAAAAATATATATCTGAGAAATTAAGTCCTTTTAATTTTCCTGTCTTAAACTCATAATTCATTAATTTTTCTATTTGTTCTTCTTTGCTTGCAAGTGATACTATACTATCCTTTATATCTCCTAATGGTAACATTTCAAGTTCTTTTCTTGAATTTGAAACACCTTCTCCATAATCAGAAACAGCAACAATTGCTGTTAAATTATTTGTATAATTTTTTAATCCTGTTAATACTGTATTTAATCCTGTTCCTCCACCAATTACTACGATATTTGGTCCTTTGTCATATACAGTTTTATTAAATATTAAAGATTTAATATTTACATTTTTCTTATTTTCCATTCTTTCATCTGTTGATTCTATTAACACTTCTAGTGTTCTTTTATTTAAAAAGATTAGTCCTAATACTATTGCTATAAATCCTAATACAAATATTACAATAACTTTTCCTACTTCTTGGAAAGAAATTTCTTTCATAACTAATATTTCTGCTAATCCATAACAGGCAAGTAAAATACCTACTAGTATTAGAAACATCCATCTTTTCATTTTGTTACTTGATTTAAACCAGTGCATAAATCCCTTCATTGCTTTTTATTCCTCCCTAAATTGTTGCAGTTTCTTTTTCTTCTCCAACTACTTCAATTTCTAATTCTATTTTCTTTTCAAACTTTTCTTCTATTGTGTCTTTTATGTATTTTACTAAGTCCAATACGTCTTTTGCAGTTGCATTTCCTTTGTTTATAACAAAACCACTATGTTTTGTAGAAACTACTGCATCTCCAATAGAATATCCTTTCAATCCTGCTTCATCAATTAATTTTGCTGTAATATAGTCTTTTCCTCTTTTAAATGTACTTCCAGCACTTGGATATTCAAGAGGCTGTTTTTCTTTTCTATATTTTGCAAATTCAGCCATTTTTTCTTTTATTTCTTCTTTATTTCCTTTTTGTAAATTTAAAACTACTTCTGTTACTATATATGAATTTCCTTTAAATATACTTTTTCTATATCCAAATTCAGCTTCTTCATTTAAAAATTCTTTTTCATTTCCATTTATATTAATGCATTTAATTTTCTCTACAATATCTTTCATTTCTTTACCATGAGCTCCTGCATTCATACTAACCGCTCCGCCAATTGTTCCAGGTATTCCTGATAATTCTTCAAATCCAGATATTTCATTTTTCAAAAGAAATTGTGCTAGTTTTGCTAATTTATATCCTCCACCAACATATATTTTATACTTGTTTTCATCTTGTTTTATATCTATGTATTCAATTTGAATAGTTAATGTAATTCCTTTAATTCCACCATCTAGAACTAAAATGTTACTACCATTTCCAAGTATTGTTACTGGTATTTTATTTTTATTTGCTAAAATTAATATTTCTTTTAACTCTTGCTCTGTCTTTATTTTTATAAAGCACTCGGCTGGTCCACCTATTTTGAATGTTGTATGTTTTTTCATATCTTCATTGTATAAGATGTTATCTTTTGGAATTGATAAATTAGAATTCTCTAATACATGCTTAATATCCAATTTTCCACTTCCTTTTCAATTTTCTATACTATATCATTTTTTATCGAAAAATACAAGTATATTTAGGGACAATTTAGAATGTTCCGGTTTTGATATTTTGTGTATTTAGTAATATTTTTGTGTACTTATATAGATAATTCGATAAAAGTATTGTAATAATAATTTATTACGGAAATAGAATTAATATTAATAAAAGTCTTTGTTTGGTCAGGAGGTATTATGCATACTTGTAAATTTTTTGTTTTTAAAATTAGAAGGAATTTTTTAGCTTTACTTTTTCTATTCTTTACTGCTTGTTTGTTAATTTTTTCTGGCAGTAATTTACCAGCTATAAAATCTGGGCTTAAATTATGGGCAAATTATGTAATTCCTTCTTTGTTTCCTTTTTTTGTAGCAACTGAATTGCTTATGCATACAAATATTATTAATCTGTTTGGAAGACTTTTAAATAATTATATGAAACCATTATTTAATATATCTGGCGAAGGAGCTTTTGCTTTCATTATGGGAATTATTAGTGGCTATCCAGTAGGCGCTAAAATTGCTAGTAAGTTTAGAGAAAATAATATTTGTAGCAAAGCTGAATGTGAAAGATTACTTAGCTTTACAAATAATTCTGGTCCTTTATTTATAATAGGTACTGTTGGAATTTTAATGTATCAAAATACAACTATCGGAATTCTTCTTTTTATTACCCATCTTCTTGGTTGTATTAGTGTTGGTTTTATTTTTCGCTTTTGGAAAAGGAATGATAATTTTAAAGATTATAATAAGAAAAAAAATTATAATTATCTATCAAATAAAAATAATGCAAATTTTGCAAATCTAGGAGAAGTATTGGCAGAAAGTATTACAAATAGTATTTCCATAATTCTTTTAATAGGTGGATTTGTTGTTATATTTTCTAGTATTATTTCTATTCTAAAAGCAAGTGGTATTTTAAATATATTGTGTGCAAGTATCAGTCCTATTTTTAATATTTTGCATATTGACTCTAATTTTATATCTGGAATATTAACTGGGTTTTTAGAAATCACAAATGGTATACAATCAATATCATCAATAGCTTGTAAGAATTTTTCTATTAATCTCGTTATAACTGCTTTTTTACTAGCTTTTGGTGGAATTTCTGTATTTTTGCAAGTATTTAGTATAACATCTAAAACTGATTTATCTATAAAGCCATATATTTATGGGAAACTTTTACACGGTTTATTTGCCGCATTTTATACATTTTTATTCATTCAAATTTTCCCATTTTTTAATTTTAATTTATAACTTGTATTATCATATTTTTAAAGTTTGGACATATATTTTTTTAAGAAAGGATGATTTTTATGGAAAGAGATTTTAATAATAATTTTGTGCCACCATATATGGATTGTATGCCACCAAATGGTTCTTCTGATATAAATGAAATTTATAAAGATCCATTTTTAAATCCAATGATGCAATATGAACAAGCATGTTCTTATTATCGCTATCTTTGTTTACAAATGGATTATAAAATGAAATGTAAAGAATATGAAAAAATGTGTAAAAATGAAAATTCTAACATAAGTTCAAGAGAAAGATAAATAGAGCTAAATTTTGCTCTATTTATCTTTCTTTTTTAAGTTCTAACCCAAATTGATGTAGATTTTCCTTTAACTTTAAATATTCCGCATCCTTCTTGATCTATTTCTACTACATCATCACAGTTTCCTAATGCATCTATAAACTTCTCTCCAACTAAGTTTTTTCCAATATACATTCTTTTTTCTCCATCGAAGCTATTTGATATAACAACTGCTATTCCTGATTGAAGATGTTCTTCATCTCCTTCACGTGTCCAACCAATATAATCTGGATGATCAAAATAATCATGTTGAATACCATATGCCTTTTCTTTTCTGATTTCTAATATTATTTTTAATTCTTCTATTGGTAATATATTATCATGTGGTATTCCATAAAAATCTCCATAAAATATACATGGATATCCTTCATCTCTTAATAAGATAATACTATATGCTGCTGGCTTAAACCACCTTTCAACAAAACTTTGTAAACTTTGTCCTGGTTGTGTATCATGGTTATCTACAAATGTTACTGCTTTACTTGGATTTTCTTTTACTAATGTTCCTTCTAATATCTTTGACATGTCATAATTTTCATCCTTTGAGGCATTTTCTAAATGATAATGAAGAGGTACATCAAATAATGATATTTCTCCATCAGTTTTGCTTATATATCTATGCAATTTTGATATATCTCCGCTCCAATATTCTCCTACTGTAAATAGCTCATTTCCTGATTCTTTCCTTAGTGTTTTTATCCAGTTTTTATAAAAATCGCTATCTATATGTTTTACAGCATCTAATCTAAATCCATCTACTTTTGTTGTTTCTAAATACCATTTTCCCCATTTTGCACATTCTTCTATAACTTCTGGATTTTTAAAATCCAAATCCGCTCCCATCAAGTAATCATAATTTCCATATTCTTCGTCTACTGCAACACTCCAATCCTTATCTTTAAATTTAAATATTGCATGTTCCTTTGTTTTATCATTATAATCTATACCATCAAAATGAGTCCAATTCCATTCAAAGTCTGAATATTTATGATTTCTTCTAGGAAATGTGAATTTAGTTGCAACTCTTACAACTTCTTGACTTGAAATTAACTCATTATGGTCTCCCCAATCTACTTTTGTTGCTGGTATTGTTTGAAGGAAGTCTGCTCCCATTTTATGATTTAGTACTATGTCTGCATAACTTTCAATTCCTGCTTGTTTTAGTGTCATAATACAATTTAAATATTCTTCTTTTGAACCATATTTAGTTTTAACAGTTCCTTTTTGGTCAAATTCTCCTAAATCATATACATCATATACTGCATAACCAACTTCATCTTTTCCACCCATTCCTTTATATGCTGGTGGAAGCCATAAAGCTGTTATTCCAATATCAGCTAACTTTTCTGCTTCTTTTGCAATATCATTCCACAAATTTTGTTTGCAATCCATATACCATTCAAAATATTGCATTATTATTCCATTTATTTTTTTCATTTTTATTCCATCTTTCTTGTTTATTTATGCTTTTTATATCATTCTTTTTTAATGTTTTCAAGTATATATTTATTAATTATTCTCTAATTGACTTTTTTTATTTCTTAGATTATAATTGCTTTTTGAAAGGATGCGATTTTATGGATTATATTTTTGAAAGAAAGATAAATTATTATGAAACTGATGGAATGGGAATAGTTCATCATTCTAATTATATAAGGTATTTAGAAGAAGCTAGATGTTATTGGCTTGATAACTATGATATGCCATATTCTTCCTTTGAAAAACAAGGTATTAATATTCCAGTTTTAGCTGTTAATTGTGAATACAAACATCATGTTACATTTGATAATACTATACAAATTAAAGTTTTTGTTAAAGAATACAATGGTGTACGTATGACTATTGGTTATGATATTCGCGATAAAAAAACGGGAAATGTTGTAATAATTGCAGAAACTAAACATTGCTTTACAGATAAAAATTTAAGAGCTGTCAATCTAAAAAAGCGTTTACCTGAATTTGATAAAAAACTTAGGGATTTAAGTTCTAACACTTAAATCCCTATTTCTCTTTTCTATTCTATATATTTTTAGTTGAAATATCTTTTTAATAATCCTTCAAAACCTTTTCCATGACGAGCTTCATCTTTACACATTTCATGTACTGTATCATGAATTGCATCATATCCAAGTTCTTTTGCTCTTGTTGCTATCATTTTTTTACCTTCACATGCTCCATATTCTGCTTCTGCTCTTAACATTACATTTTTCTTTGTATCAGGATATACTATTTCTCCTAATAATTCTGCAAATTTTGCTGCATGTTCTGCTTCTTCAAAAGCATATCTTTTAAATGCTTCTGCAATTTCTGGATATCCTTCTCTATCTGCTTGTCTACTCATTGCTAAATACATTCCAACTTCTGTACATTCTCCATTGAAGTTATCTCTTAGTCCTTTTACTATTTCTTCATCTAATCCTTGTGCTACACCTATTCTATGTTCATCTGCATATGGTTTTCCTTCTGCACCTTCTTTTCTTTCAACAAATGCTTCTTTTCCTGCCCCACATTGAGGACATCTTTCTGGTGCTTCTTCTCCAAAATGGATATATCCACATACTTTACATACATATGCTTTCATATTCGTTCCTCCTTATTTTATACATTTTTAACAATCTCATATTAGCATATTTTAAATTAATTGTCAAAAAAATTTTTAAAAAACTTTAATTTTACAAAAAAGTATGATAAAATACAGTAGAATTTGTCAAATGATGAAATGGAGGAATATATTATGGATTTTAATAGATGTAGTAGATGTGGTAGTTTTTATGTATCAAATGGTAATGTATGTCCAAAATGTAGCCAAAAAGATGGTTTTGAATTTTCAACTTTTAAACAATATGTTACAGAAAATGGTTTTGAACAATCATTAGATATAATTTCTACTGAAACTGGAATAGCAGTAAAAAACTTAAATCGTTTTTTAGGATATGATGATTTTAAAACTTTTAAAAAGAATTTTAATGGAGAAAATAAAACAATATTATAGGAAGGACTGAATTCAATGGAGAATGTTTTTAATGTATTAGAAGAAAGAGGATATATTGAACAAATGACTCATCCTAACGAAATAAAGGAACTTTTTAGTAAAGAGTCTGTTCCTTTTTATATTGGAATTGATCCAACAGCTGATAGTTTACATGTAGGTCATTTTGTTTCTTTAATGGTTGCAAGTCATATGCAAAAATGTGGTCATAAGCCAATTATTTTAGTTGGTGGTGGTACTGCTACTATTGGTGATCCTTCTGGAAAAACTGATATGAGAAAAATGATGACTCGTGAGGAAATTGATCATAATGTTGAATGTATAAAAAAGCAAGTTGAAAAATTTGTTAGTTTCGAAGGAGAAAATGCAGCAATTATTGTTAATAATGCTGATTGGTTATTAGATTTAAAATTTGTAGATTTTGTACGTGAAATTGGTAGTTTATTTTCTGTTAATAAAATGCTTGCTGCTGAATGTTATAAACAAAGACTAGAAACAGGGTTGACTTTCTTTGAAATGAGTTATATGTTAATGCAATCATATGATTTTTGGTATTTATATAATAATTATGGATGTAAATTAGAAATGGGCGGAAATGATCAATGGTCAAATATCATAGGTGGAGTCGATTTAATTAGAAAAATTGGAAAAGATGACTCTTATGGTTTAACTTTTAAACTTCTTACAACAAAAGAAGGTAAAAAAATGGGTAAAACTGAAAAAGGAGCATTATGGTTAGATCCAAATAAAACTACACCTTACGAATTTTATCAATATTGGAGAAATATTGAAGATGATAGTGTTGAAAATGTTCTAAATATGCTTACATTTTTACCAATAGAAAAAATTAAAGAATTAACTGCATTTAAAGATGAAAGAATAAATGTTGCCAAAAAAGTGGCTGCTTTTGAAATAACTAAGTTAATTCATGGTGAAGAAGAAGCAAAAAAAGCAGAAGAAGCTTCAAATGCACTATTTAATGGACAAGGAAATTTAGATAATATGCCAACCGTAACCTTAGAAAATATAGATATTTCTTTACTAGATGCAATTATTCTAACTGGTATTGCACCTTCTAAGGGGCAAGCAAGAACTTTAATTACACAAGGTGGTATTTCATTAAATGATCAAAAAATTTCTGATGTAAACTATAAGCTTTCAGAAGTTGATTTTCAAAATGGTTATGCTATTTTGAAAAAAGGCAAAAAAGTATTTTATAAATTAGTTAAATAATAAAAATTTTTGTGTGAATAGGATTTTCCTAATTTACACTTTTTTTGTTCTAATTGATAAAACTTTTTATCTGCTTCTTTGTACTATTTCAACGATATCTGCTATATATTCTCCTATTATTGGTATATTTAATGTTACTATTTTTTGCAATATCATTACTAAAAGTGCTGTTATTATTGTAACTCCTATTCCTATTCCTACTCCCCTAGAAATTCCAGCAAAAAAATTTCTAATAAGCATTTCTTTTTTATTTCCTAATAAATAGCTAAGTTCTATAAAATTTCCTTCTTGCATTATTTTATTTAATTCTTCAATTGATTTTTCTAATAAATTTACTTTTTTCTTTTTTAAAAACATAAAAACCACCTTTAATATTCTTTATATTATGGTGGTTTTTTTATTAATTTTTATTCATTTACTATTGATGTATTATCTTGTAATACATCATTTTGTATAATATTTTCTTCTATATTATTATTTTGTGTCTCATCATTTATTATTTCTTCTTTCTTTTTATCTTCTTCTTCCTTTAATTCTTTTAATGAATTAATTAGTTCTTGTAATCTTTTCAAGTCACTTCCCATCATTTCCCAATCGTTACTATCATTTGACTGTGTTAAATTGTCATTTGCCTTTATTATTGAGTCAATTAATCCATTAATATCATCTGTATTTTCTACCTCTATATCAACAGCATATTGAGATAGAAGATTTTGTAAAGCTTTAACTAAATTATCTCCTATTGCTACTTTATTTCCAGATGCAACTATGACCTTTTTTAATAATGGTATTTCTGATTCATTTAGCATTGTTTGATATATAGGCTCTACATATAGTAATGTATTATTTATTGGAACTATTATCATTTCTTTTGTCAATCTTGTTCCAGTTGTGTTTAATGCTTCTAGTTCTGCTGATATTGCTGCATCTTCTTCTATTTGATTATCTAATTGCATTGGTCCTACTATATTGCTATCTGCTGAAAATTTTTGTAATGTTAATTTATTTGTACTACCATCTGTTGTTCCTACTAAATATGAAATTATATTTTGTTTTTCATCAGGTGTGTATATTTGAACTAATCCTAGTTCTTCATTTCCATTATCATCTACCATTGTATAATATGATTCCATATATGTTCCTGTTGATCTACTATTTCTTACAGTATTATATTTTGCTATATCCCATAAGTCATCTGCTCTATATAACACATCTGGTTTCACATTGTGATATACTTTTAATATTTCTGCTTGGACATCATATAGAAATTGTGGATATACTAAATGTTGTTGTATATCTTTTGGTATTTCTTCATCTAAGTCCATAAATAATGTAGGATATATATTTCTATATGCCATTGCAATTGGGTCTGTTCTATCTGTGATATAATATGAGATTGTTCCATCATAGCTATCTACTAGTACTTTTACAGAGTTTCTTATATAATTAATATTTTCATGAATTCCATCATGTTCTATTGTAGTATATTGTGAATATGGATAACTACTAGATACTGTATATGCATCTATTACCCAAACTATTCTTCCATCATCTGTTATAACAGTATATGGATTTTCATCATATATTAAATATGGTAATGCTTTCTTCGCTCTTGTAATTATCTGTCTATTTATTAATATTTTACTATCATCTGTTACTTCATTTGAAAATGCTAATTTTAAATCTCCTTTTGTTATTCCTAAAATTATTCTATCTAAGAAATTTAGTTGTAAACCAGCTTTTCCATCATATGTTGAAGTATATTCTGTTCCATTTTGATCTGTATAATCATATTCTTGTTTGTTTCTTGCGTTTGTCGCAATTATATCATTTGTTTCTAATCCAAAATATATTCGAGGTTGTTCGATATTTATTTTCTCATCACTACCTGAAATTTCTTTTTGTACATATTGTACATTTCCTGTTTCTGTACTTTGTGTAGCTGATGCTATAATAGCTCCCATTCCGTGTGTATATTCATATGTTTTATTATTATATGTCCTATCATCATTTTTTATTTCTCTTGGTGCTATATATACTGTTTGTGTTTGTCCATTTATTTTATAATTTGCTAAATTTGCATTTCTGTATGAAAAATATCCTGTTTCTGTTTGATTATCTTCTAATGTTGTAAGTACTGCATCTTGTGTCATTATTGGTATATTATTAATTATATTTTGATTTTCATCTACTTCTTCTTCTGTTATTGTTCCTGAATTTTCAATGTTTTTTTCTTCTATATTTATATTATATGCACTTTTTGTATTATCTATATTTTGTTGGATATACTCTTTTTCTTTGTCTATTTCATTTGAGTTCACAAATATTAGATCAAATCCAACCATTACAATAAATAGTGTAACTAGATATCCTGGTATTACTGCTAAATTTTTTAATACTTTACTTGTTTTTTCTTCTTTAAATGCTTTTATTGCTCTATATGCAAATATTACTATTATAAATGCAAATATTACATATCCCCATAATTTTATTGTTGCTTCTGTTATTCCTGCTCCTATAATCTCAATATCCTCATCTACTGTAAGTATTTTTCCTTGCATTATGTTTTGTGTATTTAATACTGTAATTAAAGCTATTCCAATTGCAAGTAACATTATATTTCTAATTAATTTTTTCATAAATAGACTTTGTTTTAACATTTTTCTATCTATTCCATCGAAATACATATTAAATACTATTACATAGTATAAAGCCATATATAGTGTTAACCCTACAACTGTGAATATAAAGTAAAGTATAGCTGCTTCTAGTATTGGTTTTATAAACATATAATATGAAATATCTAAATTAAATATTGGATCTTGTATTCCAAAAGATGTATTGTTTATCGCCAACATTATTTTTTGCATAAATACAGCTGATACTATTATACTTACTATCGCAGATATTACTAATGATAATGATTTATTTGGTAGTTTTGGTATTTTTTTATTTTCTTTTTCAAAAAATGGTGTTAATCCTTTTTTTATTCCTCTATTAGTCATATAAATTATGAAGTATAATATTACAAAATTTACTGCCATAATAGCATATTTATAAATTAAATTTGTGTAAAAAATTTGTATATATTGTTCTCCTAACTCTTGATATTCTAAATAGCTTCCTCTTAATTGAATATAGCTAATTACTGCAAATATCGCAATAAATAATAATACTAGCATCATTCTTGTTCTATTATTCTTTTTTTTGTTTCTTTCTTTTGTTTCTCTTGTATTTCCTGTATCTAAGATTGTTTCTACTTTTTCTTCTGTTTTATTTTTAGGGTTATTTTTATTTTCTTCCACTATTTTTTCCTCCTCTAATATATTTTCCCCTTTAACTATTTTTATATTATAGCCTTTACAAAGTCTTCTGCATTAAATACTTCCATATCATCTATTTGTTCTCCAACCCCAATAAATTTTACAGGTATATTGTTTTCTTCTACAATTCCTATTACAACTCCACCTTTTGCTGTACCATCTAACTTTGTTAATACAAGACCTGTTATATCTGCTTCTTCTTTAAATGCTTTTACTTGTGATATTGCATTTTGTCCTGTTGTTCCATCTATTACTAATAGTACTTCTTCATCACATTCATTCATCTCTTTTTTTATTACTTTTTGAATTTTTCTTAACTCATCCATTAAGTATTTTTTATTATGCAATCTCCCTGCTGTATCTACAATCAATACATCTGCATTTTTTTGTCTTGTTATTTTTATTGCATCATATACAACAGATGCTGGATCAACTCCTTCTTCTCTTTTTACAATATCAGCTCCTGCTCTTTTAGCCCAAATTTCAAGTTGTTCAACTGCTGCTGCGCGGAAAGTATCTGCTGCTGCAATTACTACTTTCTTTCCATCTTTTGCTAATCTATTTGCAATTTTTCCGATTGAAGTCGTTTTACCTACTCCGTTTACTCCTATTACTAATATTACTGATGGATTTGTATTTAATTTTAAATTTATATCTGTTTTTGATAATATTTGTATCATTTCTTCTCTAAGAGCTTCTTTTATTTCTTCTTCATCTTGTATTTTTTCTTTTTTTATTCTTTGCCTTAGATTATTCATTATTTTTATTGAAGTATCCATACCTATATCTGACATTATTAATACTTCTTCTAATTCATCTAAAAAGTCATCATCTACTTTTTTAAAGCTTTTAAATACATTGTTTATTTTTTCATCTAATGATGTTTTTGTTTTACTCATTCCTTGTTTTAATTTTTCAAAAAATCCCATTTTCTTTTTATTCCTTTTCTTTAATTTTAATGTATTGGTATTATATCATAAATATTATATCTCGGCAAGATTAATATATTTCCCTATTTATGTATTTCCCTATTTATGTATTTTCACATTTGCTTGATCATTAATAAATACTTAATTCTTCACCTTATTTTGCAAATTTTGAACTATTTTTTGGATTGAACATTTTTATATTAGGCATTAACAAAAGCTCAACCTTTATAGTCGCAAAGCGTTGTAAATACTAGTTTTTTTGTGCTATAATATTATTATAAATTTTTTATACAGGTGTGGTTATAAAATAATAAGGATATGTAACTAGCAAATATTTTTATTATCAAGGAGGAATACATATGTTGTCAAAAGAAGAACTAACAGTGGTAATTGATGAGATGTTGCGGTGTGTAGGTTACGAGCTCTATTCTGGTGACCTGCATCACATTATAGCAAAAAACGGAATAAACGGTTGGATTATTCCTGGAAGACCTAGCATATTAACTCAGTATAAAAATACAGTATTTGAATTTATTGATGAACATAGTGCTGCTAATTTAAATGTTGTTGCTTGGTATGAAGGTGATGTCTTGAATTTTCTTGTCTGCAACAACCTTGTTAGTGCTAGTGCTCCATGGTATCACTCGTTACCTATTTGTCAGATTGCTTTTGATACTTCTAACAATACTGCATGGTTTTTGTATCGGTATCACGCTATTGTTGGAAGGGTCGATGAAAACAAGCAATTCAAAGCTAACAGAATTCCGATTATTATGAATAACTCTACCAAAGAAACTTTAACAATCTCGGATTTAATCGAGGAATTAAGTGATTGTTTCGACCCTGAACTTACAGCTGATGTTTTGGAACATGAGATAGAAATCGATAAAGGTGAGACTTGTGGATTGCCTGATTTAATTAGATTCTTCAAAAATAGGAATATGCTGTAATCGTAGATTATAACCACATCAGAAAAAGACAGTTCATTGTACTGTCTTTTTCTCTTTTAATTATAGCTATCATATTACAAAAACTTCTTTTTTAATATTTGAAGCTATTGTCTGCTTTTATTTCCAAAAACAAGTCAACTAAATGTACTTATTTATATGAAATGATATTTACTTTTTCGTTTTCTTTAAACTTGCTTATTGCAATACACTTTCAAATAGTTCTACGAAAAAAAGATTTTGGAGCCACTCACATACAAGCTACGAACTTTGTTCTCTTTCTAAAAATATTATATACGAATTGCTATTAATTTTCAATGTAAGTATAGTAAATTTTTTCTATTTATATTATAATTCTATTAAAATATAATTCTTGGAGGACAATATGAAAATAGGAATAGACATTGATGGTGTTTTAAACTCGCAATATAATTTTTGTATAGATTATGGTACAAAGTTTTGTGATGAATTAGGTAAATATAAGCTAGAAAATATTAATGTTATAGATACTACTGATATGTTTTTATGGGAAGAAAATATTGCACATCAATTTTGGAATAAATATAGAGAAAGTTTAGTGGTTAAATTACCAGCAAAGAAATATGCTTCAGAGGTTATCAACAGATTAAAAAATGAAGGCAATCTAATTTATATAATAACTGCAAGAAAGAATAATGATGAATGGTTTCCTGATATTTTAAAAAAAGATGTTGAAGTAATCACCAAAAAATGGTTAAAGGAGAATAGAATATATTATGATAAAATTATATTTGATGTTAAAGATAAAGGAAAATATTGTAAAGATCATAATATAAATATTATGATCGAAGATGATCCAATTAATTTAAGAAAATTGATTGGTAACACTAATATAATTATATTTGATTATCCATATAATAGAAACATTGAATTTGCTGATTTAACAAGGGCATATAGTTGGTACGATATATACTATAAAATTAAACGTATTAAGGAGGATAAAAATGATATTAGCAATAATTGAAAGAATTGAAAATATAAAAGAAGAAACACCGTTTAATAATAGATATTATTTAACAGAACATTATAAAAATATATTTGATGAATTAGATGTATTATTATTTCCTATTGTTTCTGACAAAAACTTAGAAACAGTTTGTAATATATGTGATTGACTTATTGTAACGGGAAGTTGCATTGATATAAATCCTAGTTATTATGATGAAGAACCTATTGACGGTAAAAAATATGATGTTGATGAGTTTAAATTAGATAAAGCGATAATTGAATTATTTGCTAATGCTAATAAACCTATTTTAGGAATATGTGGTGGTCTTCAATCAATAAATGTTTATTTTGGAGGTAGCTTAAATCAAAATATTAACAATCATAACTTAAATGATAAATTGCATAAAATTAATATTAAGGAAAATAGTTTTTTGCATGAAATATATAATAGTAGTGCATATGTAAATTCATTCCATCATCAATCTATAAAAGATGTAGCATATGGTTTTAATGTTTCTGCTAAAGCTGAAGATGGTACCATTGAAGCCATAGAAAAGGATAATATTGTAGGAGTTCAATGGCATCCTGAAAGGGTTAATGACTTCTTATTTTTTAGTCATTTCATTAATAAATTTTTCTAAATTTTACTTTGGAGAGTTGTATTTAACTCTCCAAAGTTTTTTATAAATTGATAATTTTTTCTATAATCTCTTTATCTTCTATTTTATTAATTCCAAAACACTTTTTTCCTAAATCCTTTATAGATGCACCTAAATGATACATTTCTTTGTTATCGATGATGATAAATCTATCATGAAATTTATTTGTTCTAGCAACTTTTAAAATAGGATATTATTTATTAAATTTTTGAATGTCTATATTTTGAATGTTACTTTTGTTAGATGTTAAGATAACCACCTCTACATTACTTTTCTTTTTAGTTAACATTTTTAAAATGCTATCATCCACATAATTGTCAATAATTAGGATTTTCTTGTTTGCTTTTTTAATAATATCAATAATGATACTATATGCATCATATATTTGACCTTCGAAAAATACTCTTTGCTTGATATTTTCTTTAAGTTGTAATTGGTCGAATATTATATCAAATTTTTTATCATGTTCAATAAATTTCTTATCCATCTTATTTTCAATAGAAATTACTTTTTCAAATAAACTCTTATTTATACTTATAAATTTTCTCATTTCTACAAAAGCATCCATAATTTTAATACTAACTTGTACAGCAACTTCACTTTTCAATATTCCTGATAACATAGCTATCCCTTGTTCTGTAAAAACATAAGGTAAATATTTTTTGCTCCTGTATTTATTATCTTCTAATTTTGAGGTGGTCACAATTTGTGACCACATAATTTCTAATTCTTCTTCTGTTAACTGAAAGCAAAATCTTTCTGGAAATCTATCTATATTTCTTTTAACTGCCTGATTTACTTTTTTAGTTTCATAATTATACAACATTGCTACATCACTATCTAGCATTACTTGTTTTCCTCTTATGGTATATATTAAATTTTTTATTTCTTCATTAGATATTTCATTTTGAATTGATAATTTGTTTTCTTCCATAAATTCACATCCTTGTATTAGATTAGCAATATTATAAAACATTTGTTTGTTGTTGTCAAGTAATTTATCCAAATTTATACATCTTTTATTTGAAAGTCAATATTATTGAATAAATATAATGCTACTTGATTTTGTTCTTCTGAATTCATCTCCATAATTTTTGCCATTTCGAACATTATCAGAGGATAATTCGCAAAATTTATTAATGTAGCCTTGTATTCAATATTAATTTGTCTTAACAAATTATCAAAGTGTTTATACAATTCTTTTTTATCATATACTAAATTTGTATGGCTATAATCGTCACACATACATATTGCTAGTCTTAATTTATTTTCTATGTCCATATCTTTTATCATATCTATAACATAATTTACTTTTTCATCATTCATGTTTTTTCACTTTTTTATTTTTAGGGTATGGGTACAAAACCCATTTTTGAATTTGTGCGGGAGTACAAATTCAGTGCTTGCTAGGACAAAAATTTGTAAATCCAAAAAAATCTTGTCCAATTCTT